>JAIBBN010000022.1 GCA_019694655.1 Leptospirales bacterium | reverse complement strand
CTGGAACGCAGTGGACATCGCGGAAGTATTTGAATATTGATCTATTAAGAGGCGAAGCGCAGGAGTCGGCAAGCGCTTGAGTCAGGTGGAACCCGCTCCTATTTGCGAAAGAATCGGCACGTTATCCCGCCCGGTCCCGCCGAATCTGCTGCGGGTTGAATTTCTCCCGTGACATCGCGAAGCAATCTCCTGTACCGGTCTTTGGAGGAGATGCCTATGCCCTATGTGAACATCCAGATTACGCAAGGAGCAACGCGAGAACAGCGCTCTCAATTGGTCAAAGAGGTCACGGATTCAGTGACGCGTATCCTCGGCAAACGGCCGGAACATACCCATATTGTGATTCAGCAGATTGCGGAGGATCACTGGGGATATTCGGGTATGCTAACCGACGACTATAGAAAGAGCCAGCAGTAGCTTGCAGCGCGCTCGCTTGCGCCCCAAAAACGAGGGACGCTCGCTTCACTGCGCCTGATTCCTGGCAAGAAGATCGGTCATCTGCGCATCATTGATCAGCCGGGGAACCTTATGCTGTCCCCCGGTTTTTCCCATGGAATTCATCCAGCTCTCGAAGAGTCCCTTTCGGCCAAGGATCACGCGCGGTTCGACAATATTGATATCGCTCTTTCGCCTGGTGGCATATCCAGAATTGCTATCAATCAAGTTCTGATCAATCATTCGCGCCAGCTTCTGTTCGATTCCAGCGGCTTCCTCTGCCAGTTCGATAATATATGTGTGAATACCTTTTGCCCTGTCCTCTTTTGTAAATGCAGAGTGGATGGCAAAATCCTTGAGGGTCGCGTTCAGGGCCTTCAAGGCCTTCGACAGAGCCAGTTCGACCTCTTCATTCAGAACTTTTTCGCCAAACATCGACAGCGTCTGTGAAAGCCGGCCGCTGAACAGCAGCCGCAGGTTCTTCCGGTCGACAAAGCGAACGATATCTCCGACGACATAACTCCATAGGCCGGCGCAGGTAGACACGACGAGAACATAGTCGACGTCGTTTTCGATATTCTCAATCCAGTTGCGTTTTGGATTCAATGAATGAAAGTCTTCCAATCGTACGAATTCATAGAAGATTCCGTTGTCGGGAATCAAGCGCAAGCCCTCGCCGTGAGCGCGGTCGGCGATGGCAAAGAATCCTTCGCTGGCGGCATAGATTTCTCTATAATCAAGATTCATTCCGGCAGCGATTTGCTGGAAGTACTGGCGATAGGGCTCGAGGCTCATTCCCCCGTGTACAATCAATTCAAGATCGGGAAAATAACTCGCCAGGCCGGCATTGGCCACGGGCTTATCCTTAAAGATGCGAAGAAAGAGAATCTGAAGCCAGGACGGAAGTCCGCTGATCGCACGAATGTTTTTGTTCAGACAATCGGCGCTGACTGCATCCAGTTTCTCGTTCCAGTCCGTAATCCTGGCCAGTTCAGGCGGGGGGTAGTTACGGTCCTTGCCAGCCCAGCTTGGGGTTTCGCGGGCTGCAATGCCGCTCAATTCGCCGGCAAAAACGTCCGCGCTCAACTGCTCCAAATTTGGACTGCCAGCAAACATAAAGTAACGGCCGCGAAGGACCTTGCTTCTGGGCCTGTTTCGCAAATGCTCCAGCATAACGACAAGGCCCGCTCTGTTGTTTGACCGGACCATCTCCAGCGTGCAGGGTATGTACTTGCTCTTGCCAGTGGTCGTTCCCGAGGTCCTTGCAAAATAGGGAATCCGCCCCGGCCAGGTGTTGTTTACCAGACGCGGAAAGGCCTTTTCCCAGTATTCGCTCCAGAAATCAGCGTAACTGCGCAGCCTTACCTGCTGCTGGTATTCTTCAATCGTCCGAATGGATTTGAAATCGTGATCGATCCCAAACCTGGTCGCCGCTGCTCGATGCACCAAATCCTGAAGGATCTTGCTCTGGGAACGACAGCTCTGCTCGAAGGATAAAGGCGCTTTTCTGCTCAGCAACTTCAGGAGAAGTTCCGCAACCCATCCGGTCCATCTGTACATGCTTGTTCCCCTCGATTCGTTGTGCAGCAGGGCACATATCCTTCCATTTTCAACCAGTTAATTTGTGCTCTTGAATGATGGCAACGGCGCCATCGACCGCTTGGGCAATTGGGAAAAGGCGCCTGGCCGACTTAGACATCTTGACTCCGTACTCAGGAAGCCGTATATTGCAGGTGAATAGCGCCGAAGACATGAATGAAGCCCCCTCTGCCACATTGAAACCGCTGATACTTGATCTGCTGGAGTGGATCGGGGACGGATCGCGGCCTTACTCCGAGGTTATGGAAGCGTGGCGCACGTCCTGTCCGCGCCTGCCGGTATGGGAAGATGCCTGCGCGCTGGGATATGTCGAAATAGAGAGCGGAGAAAAATCAGAATCGCAAATCTCCCGCTCGGCGCTTGGCAACGCCTTCCTCGCTGCCGCACGAGGGCGCAAGGACGCCCTGGCCAGGGCCAATCCATAGCAGCCGCACTCTGTCATGAACCCCGATCAAGCCGCAGGTACCGGCAAATCGAAACCAATGCTCAGATTGCCGGTTGCAGTCCTTGCAACTGCATGCACCCTTTACTGCTTCGTGCTACTGGTCCTTGTATTTACCGGTATGCCTGTCAGCAAGAACAGCTTTCTGGCGCCAGTACCCGGCGCTTACTGTATCTACATACTGGAAAGACCTAAGGTCCCGGAAAAACCCGGATGCTGGCTATTTGCGAATCGCTATTCGCCTTTTCGCGGCGCTGGCGCCAGCGAGACCGTTGTAGCAACCTGGCCTGGATGGTACCGAATCAATTCAGCAAATTCCGGAGACACCATTCTGGCGCTGCATCCGATCCTCAATTCGGCCGTTCTAATTCTTGTGACATCTGGCGTTGTATTTGCCGTACTCTACATCTGGTTTCGCAGCCGGATCAAGGCCCCGGATTCTTAACAATTGATTACGACATACTCTGACTCAGGAGAAAAAAAGCCGGGCCACCTGACCCGGCTTTTCTCAGACTGTCGCGGTCCAATGCCGCGATCGCCTTAATTTCTCTGGCTGCTACTGTGCGGCGTTGGAAATGACAAAGGTCATGTTGGTAGTGGCGCTGCCGCCGATGTTCAACATGATGCCATTTTTTGCGCCGGCCACCTGATAGCCGCCCGCTTGATCGGTCACCTGCTTGTAAATATCCAGCGCCATGCGCACGCCGGAGGCGCCCACCGGATGCCCGGCGCCAATCAGTCCGCCGCTGGGATTGATTGGTTTCTTTCCTTTGATATCAATGACGCCATCTTCAATCGCCTGGTATTCCTTGCCTGGGCCGGTGATGCCAAAGGCGGATATGGCCGCATATTCGCTGGAGGTGAAGCAATCGTGCGTCTCGATGACGTCGATCTTGTCGATGTCCATTTTGGCGCGCTTGTAGGCGTCCAGCACCGCCTGACGCGTCCAGGGCAGGATGTATTCATTGTTTGCCGACTCTTCCACCTTCTTAGTGAAACGCATCGGCGCCACGCGATGGCCCCAGCCCTTAACCACTGCCATCTGCTTCAGACTTTTGCCGCTCTTCTGGGCAAAGCTGCGCGCGTATTCAGGCGACGCAACCACCAGCAAGGCCGCGCCATCTGTGACCTGCGAACAGTCGGTAATGGCCAGCTTGCCGCCGACAGCCATATTGAATTCGCCGCCGCGTTTTTCCGCGTGCTCGCGATTCATGAACCAGCTGCGCGTTTGCGCCCGCGGATTCAACTTGCCATTGTCATAGTTGATGCGCGAGATTTCGGCCAGATCCTTCATTACCCGCTCGTCGCCGATGGCGGCGTTGCGTTCCAGGATCACATCGGCCAGCTTTCCGAACAATTTCGGAAACGGGAATTCCACGCCCTTGGCTTCCAGCTCATAGTATGCGGCGGTGCCCAGAAAGTCGCCGCCGATCTTAGAATTGACGGTCTTCATCACTTCGATGCCGACCACCACAGCAACATCGTAGTCGCCAGCGCGGATGTGAGCGCCAGCTGCATCCAGCGCCACCGATCCGGAGGCGCAGGCCGCCTCGTAACGTGCGCCGGGCACGCCGTAGAAAGCCGGGTGCACTTCAGTAAGAAAACCGCCCAGGTGACCCTGGTTGCCGTACTGCTCCATGTCGAAGTTGCCTACAAAGACGGCAATGCGATTGTCTTGATTCAGCCGCTTGATCTCTTCGTAGCTGAGACCTACCGCGCCAAGGCCGTCGTCGACGATCTCGCGCATCATCGACATAAAGGTCTTACCCTCTTTGCTCCAGTTGCGCGCAAAATCGGTTTGCGACCCGCCCAGAATGACCGGTTCAATAGTGCTCATGATTCCCCTCTCCCGCCGGGCTGCGGCCAGATCCGCACCCTGTATGCCATAGGACGCCTGCAAGCCGACGGGGAAACTGCTTTTTCGCGGCGCGCGGGCCGCTGGCGGCAGGCTTTGTAGCCGAGTCTCAGCCTGCGGGCTGACCCTTCAGCACGTGGTCTTTAAAACGACCCAGCAACTCTTCACTTCCGGTGAACAGCAGCTCGATCTCGTCGTTTTCCAGATCATAGATTACCGGAGTGTTCAAGTAGCGCGTGAATTCCTCTTTGCTCAGACTGTCGCTTTGATCGCGCAGGAAAGAGTACCAGGTGGCCAGGATGACCTTCAGATGGGCGATTTCTTTGACCGGCAGCGAAATGGCTTTGTCTTGATTCATGCGTCCTCTTGGCGATGGCGGCTTCAATTGCCGGTATAGCGGTCCACTGGCGCCAGATAACACTTGGGCGGCGCTATTGCGCAAGTGCTTTGCAATGCCAGCAGCTGGACCGTTTGCGTGGCGCAGTCATCGACATCCGCCGACTTGTAGCCGCGGCTTTCGTCAATTCCATAGAAATCTTTCAGATAGCCGCGCTGAACTGCCTGGCCCGCCAGAAGCAGAGCCACCGCGTCCGCGCTGGCGATCGAGCTCGGATTTGTACGCTGCAGACAGGCGCTGTAACCGGCATAGGCGGCGTCGGAAAGGCGATCCAAGGCCTCATCGCCGCCAATAACCGAGGGCGAATACAAGCCGTCCATACCGCAACCGGCTAGAGCCAGACTCAACAAAGCAAGCCCGATTACTTTCGGCAAGGCTTTCATGGGCTGCGGGCAGCATGCGCCCTCATGCAGCGCTGTAAATCGGAAATGCTGGGCCGGCCGAAGCAATCGGCGCGGCGCCGGTCGGCCTCAAAAGCGCAATGCCAGCGATACTTGCAATTCCAGGGCGCTGTAGGAAACGTCGGCCGCTTGCTTTGCCAGCAACGCCTGGCCCAGTCCCAGATTCTCATCAAAGATCAAGCGTGGCGCTGCAATCGCCGCCGGCGTCGACGCCAGAAACAAGCCGCCGTTGCGCAGATAGAACCAGCGCGCGCCGAATGTCCCGCCGCTGCTGGAGCGAAATTGTCCCATGTATGCATAAACAAAGCGCGGTCCAAGACGCAAGGCAAGATGTTCGCCCAGCGAGCGACGCAGGGCCAGGTCAACGCGCGCCATGACGCCGCTGCGGCCGCGCTGCCGGCTGCCCAGCTGTGAGAACCCGCCGGCGCCTGCGGTGTATCCCTCGGAGTTCCAGAGCGGATTGAATATCAGCCCAAACCCTCCGCCGGCCTCCCAGCGCCAGCCGCGCAGCGGCCGCAGACCGATGTCCTCGCCATAATGATATGTAAACATAAAGTATGGAAAAGTGAAGCGCCAATTTTGCTGTGTCAGCGCGAAATCGCTGCGATACTCGCGCAACTGGATGCCGCTTACATCATACTGACCGGCGGCAAAGCCCAGGGCGTTGTGATCGGCCTCGCCAAACAGACCATACAAACGTAGAAAGACCTCAAAGGATGGCGTCGCCTGTTCCGTCCAGCCGTCGACCTCCACGACATTGTAGACGTTGGTCTGCAACGAGGAACGAAAATGAGTCATGCCGCGATCGAAACGATCTGGAAGACGCGAGCCAAGCGCGCCCGCTACTCCTAATTCCGCATAGGAAGCGCTGCTTTCGGCTTCGGCATAGAGCGACGCTGAAATCAGTGCGCTGAGAAGGACGACGGGGCCTGCCAGGCGCGCCACAAATCCGCCGGTTGGCGATTGCGCCCTTCGTTGCCGCAACGTTTTTGATTGACGCTTGCCTGCTGCGAAGCGATGCAAAGCGCTCGCCCAGGAGCGCAAGAATGACGGAACTATTGCAAATCGCATTGGTCCTGCTTGGTATTGCAGGCGCCCTTTATCTGGCCATCGCTTTCCGTTTGCCTTTCCTGCCGCCACTGCGCGCTTCGCTCTTTGCCCTGGCCGGCGTGCGCGATCGAGCGGCCACGGTTGATCGGCCGCGCCCCTGGGAGGCATTTCTGGCCGCCGCCAGCTTCGATGTAATCCTGGGCGGCGCAATTGCTGGCTGGTTTGCCGCTGCGCATGTTGGTCCTGGAGCCCTGATTTACATCTGGATTGCCGCCATTGCCGCGGGCGCTATGGAATTCAACGCTGCGGCGGCGCCGGCCTTGCGCTCGCTGCGCTTCACGCCGGCCCTTGCCTTCATTGCTATCCTTTGCGCCATTTTCCAGGGCGCCGCACTGCCAGCTTCGCTTACTGTGCAGCTGTGGGAGGGTTTTGCCTTGCCGCCCTGGATTTTTGTAACGCTGGCGCTTGCTTGCACTCTGGGCTATACTCTGATCTGGATGGCGCGTCCCCTGGCGCAGCGTGTTCTCATTCGCTACGCCGCGAAACTGGGCCTTGTCTCGACGCTGGTTGCGCTATTGATCGATTTGTGCACGCGCTCCGCTGCCGGCCATGGCGCGGCGATCGTTGCTCAGTTCGTTCCCGATTCCGTCGAAGGGCTTTTGCTTCGCCTTCTCACGGCCGGCGTTTTTCTTACAGTGGCCGCTTCGGGCGGCCTGCGCAGCGTCGACTGGGCGCTGCGCTTAGAGGATTCTGAACTGGCGCGCCCGGCTCTGGCGCTGATGCTTCGTCCCTACCTCGCTGCTGTCGTGGCCAGCGTCGTATTGCTGCGCATGCCGCAAGCAGGCGCTGCTATCAACGAGTTTGTGCTGGCCGCCCTTGGTTTGGCCGCGCTCAGCCTGGGCTTGATTCAGTTCATGGCCGCTGCTGAAACGGCAGCGCGCACATTGCGTCTGGCGATTGGAGCGATGGCGGCGCGCTGGCTGCTTTTGCTGCTGGCGCCGGCCCTGCTGATTGCCTGGTTCTGGAGCGTCAGCAGTCCGGAGTCAGACGCGACTATTCTGGGCGGCGTGCTGCTGGCCGGCGGTCTTTCGACGCTGGCAGCCTGGCTGCGCGGCTTCATGCACGCCGAGGAAGCGCAGAGCGAGTACTTACGCTACCGTGAGAGGGAAGCGCTCTTCGATGCGCCTGGTTTTGGCGATTCGCTGATGCTGTTGTTTTTGCACGCCTTTCCCTCGGCCTTGCTCAGCAGGCTGTTTGGCCTGATCGCCCGTTTGCCCATCGCGCCGGCGCTGCGTCCAAAAATATTTGGTTGGTACATAAGGAAATTTGGAGTCAATATTGCCGAGGCCGAAAAGACGCCGGCCGAGTACGGCAGCATGGTCGATTTCTTCACCAGAGCCCTGAAGCCAGGCCTGCGCCCCATCGACGCCCATCCAGCAGCCGTTGTTTCGCCCGTGGATGGCGTGCTGGCGCGCTCTGGTTTAATTCACGGCGACGCCATGATCCAGGCCAAGGGCTTGCAGTACAGCTGCCTGGACTTGCTTGGCAGCGCCGCCCTGGCCAATCAATTTGAGGGCGGCTGGTATTGTACGATCTACCTCAGTCCGCGCGACTACCACCGCATCCACACGCCGCTGGCCGGCGAAATTCTGGGTTATGACTATCGACCCGGACTGCTCCTGCCGGTGAATCTGCTGGCCGTTTCCCAGGTCCGGGATCTCTTTCCAAAAAATGAGCGACTGACCACCTTGATGCAGTGCGGGCGACATATGTTTGCGATGGTCAAGGTAGGCGCCACCAACGTCGGCTCAATGCGCGTCACCTACGCCGACGTGCGCACCAATCGCTGGCATCGCAATCCAGCTCAATTTCGTTTTCCGGTTCCACAGGCCATAGCGCGCGGCGCGGAACTTGGCCGCTTTGAAATGGGCAGCACCGTGGTACTTCTTTTCAGCAAGGGCGCTGTCCGTCCAACGGGCCCCGGCGAAGATCGCGTGGTGCGTCTTGGCGAGGCGATCGCCTTGCTCCAGCGTTGAGCAAAGCCATTTTCTTTGAAAGGCTCAACCTCGCAACGCGGCAGGCCGATCGTCCATCGCCTTGAGTTGTTTCTCCATCAAATCGAAGGCGGACACAGCGCCGGTCAGCGTAAACATCTGGGCGGCGCCCTCGTAGAGAATCAAGATGGTGCGCCCGTATTCTGCGGCGAGCGACTCGTCTTGCGTAGATCCGTGCAGTCCAATAAAGATACGACTCAGCGTCGCCGCCCAGAGTTCGAATACGCTTCGACCGGCCTGGCGCAGCGCAGTCTGATCCTGCGGCAGCGCGCTAACAACCCGGCTCAAGGGGCAGCCCTGAAAGTGCCCGACACGAATCTGCTTGCGCAACAGTCGCGACCAGCGCGTTACAAAATCCGGCCAGTCCGCGGCTCGACCGGCAATGGCTTCCAGTCCGCCGGCAAATTCCTGACCAATGGCCTCCAGCACTGCCAGACAGAGCGAGGTCTTGTCTGGAAAATAGCGATAGAGGCTGGCCTTATGCGCGCCTGCAGCCGCCAGAATCTGGTTGGTTGATGCGTCGGCAAAGCCGCGTTCAATGAATTCGGCGCGCGCTGCGCGCAGCAGCCGTTCTCTGGGACCTTCCTCGGGCATAACAGAAGTTTCCGATTTGACTACCGACGCAGGAAACCCGCCCGTCGTCCAGAAAAAGTAGTAGACCATATGGTCTATATTGCGCTCCCTGCAGATAGACCATCTGGTCTATTCCGGACGGCCTTCTGACGCCGGAGCTGAGGAGGAATTCATGAAACATTTTCTATTGATTCGGGCGCTGGCCATCCCGGCGGCGCTGGCCGCTGGCTCGGCCTTTGCTCAAGGAGCTGGCGAGCCATCGGATCCAGTGCTGATCCGCGTGTCCGCGCCGCGACCCTGGTATGCACCGTGGTTTCTGGTACGCAGCAAGATGCGCAGCAGCATCCCGGAGTACCAGGCGATTGACGGCCTGCGCTACAAAGATTTCGCAATCAATGATCAGGAAGGCGCCTTTGGCGGCCTTTACAGCTACGCTACGCGGCGCCAGGCCCAGGCGCGTTACAATCAGACTTACATGGAGCGCAGCAGGGAACGATTTGGATCAGCCTACTATGTGAAAATCTACAGTATTCTGGAGGCAATCGAAAGCGATGCGCAGCCGGCGGTGCGCGAGGGTGAAATGATCGATTGTTTGGTCGCCCTCCCCGCTGGCGTCGACCGGCGCAACGCAATGAACTGGTTTTCGGCGCGAAAATCGCAGCTGAGCGCCGTGGCTGGTCTGAGGCGCGCCTATCTGATTGCAGACAGCGATGGCAATCTGAGCCTGGTATACCAATGGCTGGACGAAGCGCACGCTGACGAGGGCCTGAACGCCGCCTGGCAGACGCAATTTCGCGACGCCTTTGGGGCTGCGCCAGAAATCACAAGGTTTCAGATTCCGATCGCCCTGAACAATACCGGCCGATAGCAAAGTCCCCGGCCGCTGGCCCCGGATCATAAAAAAACCCGGCCAGAAGGCCGGGTTTCCTGCGCAGCGCGCATCATGTAAAATATTGCAAAGCAGGCGCCGTCCTACTCTCCCACACAGCGAACCGTGCAGTACCATTGGCGATGAGGGGCTTAACTTCCGTGTTCGGAATGGGAACGGGTGTGACCCCCTCTCTATTAGCGCCTGCCGGCATCTTCAGGCGCGTCGCTGGACGGTCAAACAAAAAAAACTTCGGCGACTGAAAGGATGGCTAACCCGGACCGAGCGCGGCAGCTATGCATTGGCGACCTGCCGGGTAGGTCGCAGCAGGCCGGTGACGCGCAAGAATGCCAATGATAGCCTCGGAAAGGTCTGAAAAAAGCGGGTAATGAACCACAATGAGCCAGGAAAGATAGCCTCCCGTTGATTCTTCTCAATGGCGGCGGCTGTCCGCTTTGCAACCTGAACTGGCGTCAGAACCGGAAACAGCTTCTCAATCCGCGGGAAATACTCAATGTCCGCATCGTTTCGCTGAAAGTAGCCAGTGTCAACGTGTCCCGGACAGATCAGCGAAACGCCAATACCTGCCGGACGCAGTTCTTCACGCAGTGCAAGGGAAAGGCCCAGCATAGCATGGCGCGCTGCCAGGTAAGGCGCCATGTAGGGGAACGGAAAATAGGCCGAGGGACTGGTCAGATTCACGATCTGCCCGCCCTTGCGAGAGCGCATGCCTGGCAGTACAGTGTGGCAGGCGACAAGGGCGCAGCGTAGCGGCAGTTGAACCGGCGCAGTCGCTTCTTCCAGACTCATTTTGTGCAGCGGCTTGAAGGTTCCCACGCCAGCGTTGTTCACCAGAATATCGATGCGACCAAACTGCTTCTCAATTTTCCGAAGCGTAGCAACCAGCTCGCTATCCTTGCTGACATCGCAGACAAAGGCATGCGCGCGGCCGCCAGGCGCCTCTGTCGCTGCGGACTTCAATGCACCCGCACTGCGCGCCAGCAACGCAACTGTAGCGCCGCGACTGGCCAGCTCCAATGCAATAGCTTTGCCGATGCCCTGCGATGCGCCGAGAACAACGGCGATTGTATTTTGAATCTTCATGGCGTCCTGCGTTTTGGTTTCCTCCGTCAGCGAGGACGCCGCCATTGCATCTCGTCAATCAAAGCGATTGAGCTGGTGCAATGGCTATTCTTCGATCTCCGCCCCCTCTGGGCCGCGCCTGAGCCGCATGCCCGCGACTGGCTCGAAGGACTGCCCATCTGCACCGCGAAACTGAAAGGGCAAACTGCGCATCCCCTGCTCGTCATCGTAGGCAATGACATCGAAGTGCAGGTGCGGTCCAAGAGACCATCCGGTATTGCCGCTGTAGCCAAGGAGTTCTCCGACGCGAACCATTGCATGAATGCGCGCCACAGCGCCGCCCCGACGCAAGTGCAGATAACGGGCTACACTGCCGTCGTCGTGCAAAATCGCCACATAGTTTGCCGGTAGCGCCGGATCCGGACCTCCTCTGGTGAATCGGTCGACCACAGCAATCACCCGACCGCCGCGCGCAGCGTGAATCGGCGTGCCAGGCGGCATGGTGAAATCGACGGCGTAGGCCAGCAGCCCCTGGTGAGCGCCCGTGCCATGAAACGCGTTGGCCACATCAAAGCTTGCGCCTCGCGCCCAGGGCAGTTCATAGACTGCCGAATTTTGCACTCCGCCTGGCGGCGGCAGCGGACCTGGATGCACGAACCAGTACAGTTCGCGAAAGGCGTAGGGTCGACTTGCATTGCTGCGCTGGAAACGCACCAGTACAAGTTCGGTCGAGAGCGCTGGCACGTCGGCCCGCAGCGGCGTTGGAACGCTGGAGCTCATATTTTCCAGCTCGAAGGTCAAATCAATGTGATAGGCTACGCTTTCTGAATTGGAGACGCGAATTTCAAAAATAGTGCTGTCGTTGTTCTTGTAGGTGTCGACGGCAACGCCGGTCCCGGCCAGTGGCTCATGCCTATCGATTACCAGGCTTTGAGCGACAAGCGGCGGCAACGCAAGCAGAAGTAAACTAAACGTACACAGTCTGGCGCCGCTTCGTAGTTTCATAGCCGCAGCCATCGGCCATCAAAGCCACAGTCAACTTCGAAAATGTCATTCAGGCTTTACTGTACTTGAGTGACATTGCCCTGATAAAGTCCGCCCAAACGCCTTCCGGTTGCCAGATGTCGTTCATCAAACGGAAGGCCTGTTCTCGACTGTGGTGCAGACGCAATAAATTGTAAAGACCAAGAAAAGCAGTAACCCGCTTGTTTGCCGCGCAATGAATCAGAATGCGTTGCGCAGTGCGGGCATCCATTGCTTGAAAGAATGCCAGCAGATCGCTTTCCAGAGGCGCATCCCACTGTACCGGAATATGTACGTACTCCATGCCCAGACCTTCAACCAGCGCCCGTTCATCGGGCAGCGAGTATTGCGGTTGGTCGTGGAGTGCCAGATTGATAACGACGTCAATGCCGGCGCTCGCCACAACTCGAAGCTGCTCCTCGCTGGGCTGACCGCCGGTGACAATCCGCTCGTCCTGGCGTCGGAAATTGCGAATCGCTTCCAGCTCCATAGCCTTCAGATCATCTGCGCTCCGAGCGCAGCGACTTTCGACAAATAGCGATCGCGTTGCTCAGGAGTCGATTTGCGAATCTGCCCAAAGGCCGTAACGCGCACCGGCTTGATGCCAGAATACTCCAGTACGGCGGCCTTCATCGCCCGCTCGCTGCACTTGCGATAGATCAGCGCGTTGTACCAGAGCGGCGCATCCATCGTCAGAATCATCCGCGCCGAACGGCCGACCAGCAATCGATCCCACAGCGAGGAGTCCTTGCGGTACTTGAAGGCAAAGCCAGGCAGAAAGGTGCGGTCCACAAATCCTTTCAACAGAGCGGGCATCGAACCCCACCACACCGGATAGACAAAGACCAGATGCTGACTTTCCTGGATCCACTGCTGTGCGCGCTGCAGGTCCGGTTCCAGCGGCGTATCGCGCAGATATGCCTCGCGCAGAATGGGATCAAAACTCAGCTCCGAAAGATCCAAGCGCTTCACTTCGGCGCCAGCCTGCGCCGCCTCGTGGGCATAGGCATCGGCCAGCGCTCCACAAAAACTGTCCAGGCGCGGATTGCCCTGCACCACAAGTATCTTCTTCATTTTCAGGCCCCTCGCCACTGGCCATGTTGTCATTGTCCACATTGATGTTGTCGACGTCAACATTTTTTACTTGCCGGGCTTGCAGGCAGGGGGCAAAATGCAGGCGCCCGACAATCGATCATGGCCAAAGACAGCTATCATCATGGCGATCTGCGCGCCGCGCTGGTCGCCGCCGCCACCGAGTTCATTGCCGAATCCGGCTACGAGGCGCTGACCATCCGCGAAACGGCCCGACGCGTCGGCGTCAGTCACAATGCTCCCTACCGCCATTTTGCGGACCGCGAGGCCTTGCTGGCGGCAGTCGCCGTACAGGCCTTTGCCGATCTGGAGCAGGCCCTGCTGGAAACACAGAAGGCGACGGGCGCAAGGCAAGGACTGCTGCAACTGGCGCGCTGTTACATGCGCTTTGCTCTGGCCAATCCCCAGCGTTACGAGCTGATGTGGAAGGAGAGTCTCTTTGCGACGCCCGACCACGCCCTGCTGGAGCAGGCCTCCATGCGCTGCTTTCTCATACTGCAGGGCGCAGTGCGCCAGCTTCATCCACGAATCAGCGATTCGACCGGCGCCGATATGGCGGTGGCGCACTGGGCTGCAGTGCATGGACTCTTGAGCCTGCAGCAAATGGGCCATCTGCATTTTCTCAAGCAGGAACGCTCCGCGGAAACGCTGCTGTTGCGCATTCTGGAGCGCATACAATTGCACAAGAGCGTCTGAGGATTCGTCCGGGCATCGGCCTGATCGGCTCAGGCGCCCAGGTAGCGCTTGCCGTAGATGAAGCGCCACAGATTCACCAGCAAGGCTTTGGTGTTCTCATCGCCTGCGCGCGCCAGTACATCTTCTTGAGCCTTTTCCCAGAGCGGCAACGCCTTCTCCAGCGCCCGATCGCCGGCGGCGCTCAGCTGCACGCTGCGACGGCGACGGTCTTCGTCCTCGTCGGCATGGCGAATCCAGCGCGATTTTTCCAGCGGCTTCAGATTGCGCGTCAGCGTAGTGCGGTCCATCAGCATCAGCTCGGCCAGCTGGCTGATGGATAGGGTATCATGACGGGCGATGGCGGCCAGAATCTGAAATTGCGTCGAGCTCATGCCGGCCTCTTCCAGGTGCTGGTCGAAGATGCGCGTGACCACCCGGCTGGCTTTGCGCAGATTGTAGCACACGCAGGTAATTCCAGCGCGCTTCAATTGCGTTCGACGAGCGCGATCCAGCTTCGGATTGAGCTTCAGGCGCGCCATGCAATAGCTCCAGGCGCTGCGGCCGACGCGTAGTTGCGCCAGCCGCATGCTGTGTAGCAATCAATCAATTGGCGATACGCTCAACGACCGTGGCGATACCCATGCCGCCGCCAATGCACAGCGTCACCAGGCCATAGCGCTTGTTCTGTCGCTCCAGCTCATCGACCACAGTTCCCAGCAGAATCGCGCCCGTGCCGCCCAGCGGATGGCCCAGAGCGATCGCGCCGCCGTTGACATTGATCTTTTCGTCAGGGATTTTCAGCTCCTTCTGCACGTAGAGAACTACGGCGGCAAAGGCCTCGTTGATCTCCCACAGATCGATGTCATCCGGTTTCAGACCGGCCTTTTCCAGAGCCTTCTTCGATGCGCTGACCGGTCCGGTCAGCATGATCGTCGGTTCGCTGCCCGTTGCGCCCACGGAAACGATGCGCGCCCGCGGCTTGAGGCCGTACTGCTTGAGCGCCTTCTCGCTGGCCAAAAGCACCGTGGCAGCGCCATCGACCACGCCGGAGCTGTTGCCCAGCGTATGCACATGATTGATCTTCTTCACATCGGGATAGGTCTTGAGTGCAATGGCATCCAATTCCTTTTCGCCAATGGTCTTGAATACGGGGCCCAGACCGGAAAGAAAGGCCAGGTCGCTTTCAATGCGCGGATGCTCGTCGGCCGTCACCATTCCGCCGTTGCCATCGGGAATCGGCGTAATGCTTTTTTGAAAGTAACCGGCCTTGATTGCCCTGTCCGCTTTTTGCTGTGAATTGACGGCAAACTGGTCTACCTGCTCGCGAGAAATATTGTTTATAGTTGCAATCAAATCGGCGGAAATACCCTGCGGCACCAGGTTGTAGTGCTCAGCGATGTAAGGATTGCCAATGCTCATGTCAAGGTCGCCCATATCGGCGCCCATCTTGACGCGGCTCATGCTTTCCACTCCGCCGGCAACAACGACGTCCATTGTCCCTGAACCAACCATGCCTACGGCATTGTTGATTGCCTGCAGACCTGATCCGCAAAAGCGGTTTACAGTGTAGCCAGGCACGCTATCCGGCCAGTCCGCGGCCATTACGGAATAGCGAGCGACACAGGCCGCCTGGTCGTTGACCTGCGACACGCAACCGAGAATCACATCCTCGACTGCTTCTGGGTTCAGCTTGTTACGCGCGGCCAGCGCCTTGAGCGTTTCGCCGGCCAGACTCTGCGGATGCATATGCGCCAGCGATCCGCGCTTCTTGCCTTTGCCCCGCGGCGTGCGGACGGCATCGACCAAATATACAGTTTCCATAAAGAGGCTCCCTGCGGGCGGACCGATCCGGCCCAGAGAACGCGGCCCGGTCGGCCTTCGTGCAGCGGCTTGCCAGAAACGCGGCAATTCCGTGCATATACACCCTTATAAGGTGTATATGCACTTATCTGGCCAAATGGTCAAGCAGGAAAACAGCAGGCAGGCCCAAAAAGCGCCTTGCGCCAGTCACTGACGGCGATCATCGCAGGCTGCGATCGATCACTTCGATGACCCCAACTTGCGGAAAATGGTCGGCGATGCGCTGCGAAAACTGGCGCGCCACCTCATCGTATTCGGCGCTCTCGATGCTTATGTCGCGCAGATCCCAGCCAAAGCCCAGGGTCAGGAAATACTTGGCGCGAAAGGCGGCAGTCCAGGCGCGTCCGGGCGTCTTTCGCAAGGTAATCACATGCTCGCCCGTTTGTACGTCGATGGCGCGAACGGTGCAAGTATCGATGAGGTTTTCATTCATGCGACCATCCGAGTCGCGCATCTTCATGGCGCGACCATCGCCAGTAATAATCAAGCGGGCCCCGGTCAGCCTTCCAATCTGGACGCGGGTCCGGTCTTCAATGAGACCTGATTCATTGAAACGTTGCTCTTGCAACAGACGCTGCAATTCGCGTCCGCGTTCTACCTGGACAAATCGACCGCTGCGAGCCAGCTGCAAGCCAAGGGAATCGGCAAACTCGCGACCCCAGTCTGCGCCCTGGATTTGAAATGGCAGGATCGCCACGCGCAGGGGCTCGGAGCTTTCGATTACGATATTATTGACCTGGACTTCGACGGCGCTACAGGCCGAACTCAGCAAGCCGATGGTCGCCAGCAATAGCGCAATTCCGCGGAAGGCAGTCGCCCGAATCATCATGGCCGGAAGTGCGCTGGCAAGGCTCGGGTTGCGTCAATCGAGATTAGCCTGCTCCCTAGAGTTCGAAGGCCTCTCCTGACTGCGGCGCCAGGATCTCTGCCGGAATTCGCTGTCGTAGCGAATCCTTCAGCGCCCGACGGGCCTGGTCTTCGCCATGCACCAGAAATACGCGGCGCAGCGGACGGCGCTCATTCAATCGTTCCACAAATTCAATCAAGTCCTCGCGATCGGCGTGGGCGCTGAATCCATCGAGGCTTACGATGCGTGCGTCGACGCGCTGGTCCTCGCCAAAGATGCGCACCTGACGGGCCCCTTCCTTGAGCTTGCGTCCAAGAGTTTCCGCCGCCTGGAAGCCAACAAGCAGCACCGTATTGCGCACATCAGACAGACCCCAAGCCAGGTGGTGACGTATACGGCCATTTTCGCACATCCCAGAACCGGCAATGATAATGGCCGATTCATCCAGCGCCATGATGCGTCGCGATTCCTGGGCGTCATGCACAGAGCTCAGCTGTTCCGTGCGAAACAATGCGTTGCGCGCGCTCACCTCGCGCTGCAACTCGGCGTCAAAACATTCCGGGTGCAGACGAAAAACATCGGTTACTCGCGTGGCCAGCGGCGAATCCAGGTATACCGGCAAGATGGGAATGCGACCGGCCATTTCCAGGCGATGCAGAGACAGCAAAATTTCCTGAGCGCGCTCCAGAGCAAAACTTGGAATGTACAGCTTTCCGCGGGTATTGACAATGCGCTCAATCTCGGCGGCGATTTTTCCATCCATGGCGTCGCGCGCCTCGTGCGAACGGTCGCCGTATGTCGACTCCAGTATCAGGTAGTCGGCGCCATCGGGCAAATCCGGATCGCGCAGGATTGGCATGTTACGTCGACCCAGGTCGCCGCTGAAGAGCAGACGCGTTTCCTCGCCGCGATGCTGAAATCGCAGCATTACCATCGCCGATCCGAGAATGTGTCCGGCGTCGAAGAATTGAAAGCTCATCTCGCGATTCAGCGGAAACTCGCGACGGTAGCCTACCGATACAAATTGATCCAGAGACTTCACTGCATCCTGCACGGTATACAGCGCTTCGTAGCTGGCTTCTCTGCCCTGCTTGCGAGCGCGCTTGCCAAGAAAGGCGGCGTCCTGCTCCTGAATCTCCGCAGAGTCTTGCAGCATGACGGCAGCCAGATCGCGTGTGGCCGGAGTCATGTAGATGTTGCCGCGAAACCCGCGCTTCACCAGGCTTGGAATATTGCCGCAGTGATCGATGTGAGCGTGACTGAGCACCACGGCGTCCGCTCCGATGGCAAAATCTGGCAGGTTCCGATTACGTTCGAAGGACTCCGCCCGGCGCCCCTGATACAGTCCGCAATCCAGCAGCAGAGAAATGGACTCGGTTTGCAGTTGATGCAGCGACCCAGTCACTGTGCCGGCCGCGCCAAAAAAGCGAATTCGCATAGGTCCGCCCTACGTTGCGCCTGCTCAATCCTTCCGGCCAAAGAGCATGCGTATTTTCCCCTGTAATTCTTGAATATTGAAAGGCTTATTCACAAAACCATCAGCGCCAAAGTTAGCGGCGTCTTCGGCGGCGTTGTAGTCGCTGCGCGCCGAAACCATCAAAAAAACGCGATGGACGCCGTCGTTCAGCGCTTGATGGCGGGCGCGCAGACGGCGCAGGGCAAAAAATCCATCCTGCCCGGGCAGGCCAATGTCCAGCAAGAGCAGCTGCGGTTTGTATTGATCGAATAGATTGATGGCATCGGCAGCGCGGCTACAGTCCGCCGCCTGAAAGCCCGCTTCCGTTACAGCCTTGCGCAACAACGCGACCGAATCGGGATCATCGTCCAGTATCAGCGCGTGCATGGCCGCTCAGTAGATTTCCTCCACCAGATACTCCGGAAACAGATCCTTCTGGTTGCCCTCCCGTCCATCTTCGAAGGCTACCGGATAGTCTCCGGAAAAACAAGCATCGCACCAACGGCGTTGATTGCCAAAGGCCTCGCGCATCGCGGCGTGCGCCGATTCCAATTTGAGATAACCCAGCGAATCAACGCGTAAGTACTTCACCATCTCCTCAAGGGTATGCGTGGCGGCTATCAGCTCCTGACGAGTTGGTATGTCGATGCCATAGTAGCAGGGGAAGCGCGTGGGCGGTGCGCTGATGCGCATGTGCACCTCGCTCGCTCCCGCCTTGCGTATCATCTTAATGATTTTGCGCGATGTAGTTCCGCGCATGATGGAATCGTCCACCAGCACAATGCGTTTTCCACGCACTGCGGCGGGAATGACGTTGTACTTGATCTTGGCGCCGAAGTCCCGGATCTTCTGCTCCGGTTCGATGAAGGTGCGGCCAATATAATGCGATCGAATCAGACCAACGGTATAGGGAATTCCGCTTTCCTCGGCGTAGCCCAGAGCCGCAACGGTTGAGGAATCCGGCACGGGCACCACGGCATCGGCCTCCACCGGAAACTCGCGCGCCAGATAGTGTCCCAGATGCTTGCGTGCATCATAGACCGATCCGCCAAAGATCATCGAGTCCGGACGGGCAAAGTAGATATTCTCAAAAATGCACATCGACTCGCGGGTGGCGCCGTATGGAAAATATGATGTTACGCCATTCTGGTCGATGCGTACCAACTCGCCCGGCGCGATGTCGCGCACGTATTCCGCCTCGGTGATGTCGAAGGCGCAGGTTTCGGAGGCCGCGACCCAGCTGCCGTCGTTGCGTTTGCCGAGCACCAGCGGCCGAAAGCCGTTGGGATCGCGGACTGCGTACAACGCGTCCTTGTTGAGTACCAGTAGACTGTAGGCGCCCTTGATCTCGCGCAGGGCGACGCCCAGCGCTTCGATGAAATCTGCAGCGCCGGATCGCGACATCAGATGAACAATAACTTCCGAATCGATGGTTGTCTGAAAGATAGAGCCGCTGCTCTCTAACTGACGACGAATGGTCCAGGAGTTTGTCAGGTTGCCATTGTGCGCCAGAGAAAAGCCGCCCAGATAGGAATCGACGCGAATTGGCTGCGCGTTGCGCAGAAAGGAAGCGCCGGTTGTACTGTAGCGATTGTGTCCGATGGCAGCATGGCCCACAAGATCGCGCAATTTGTCACGATTGAATACGTGAGCGACCTGACCCATGCCCGCATAGCGAAACAGACGCTCGCCATTGGTGCTGACAATGCCCGCCGATTCCTGGCCGCGGTGCTGCAGCGAGTACAATCCCAGGTAGGTGTAGTTGGCGGCTTCCGGGCAGCCGTAGATCCCATAGATGCCGCACTCTTCCCGGGGCCGGTGCGACTGCTCCTCGGGGGCGGACCATTGCGCCATACCGACAAGCTGGGCCTGCCGCCGCGAAAGGGCAAACCAGATTTCGCCGCCAGATTGAAATGCTACAACGGAGCGCCATGCTCATGGCGTCGGCGGCCCGGCCTCGCTGCCGCTTTCCAGCAGCGCCTTCATGCCGGGACTCCAGCGAGCGTGCAGTCGCCCGTTTTCTCCATGAAGATAGAAGAGCGCGTGATAGCCGGGGACCTTTTTCAGCAATTCCAGCGCCTGGTCCAGGGAAAGACTCAGCAAGGCGGTGGCCAGGGCGTCGGCGCGCATACAGCCTGGCCCGACGACAGTAACAGCAGCGATGCCTGTAGCGCTGGGGCGACCGCTGCGCGCATCGAGAATATGCGATCGGCGGCGACCATTTGCTTCTATGTAATTGCGATAGTCTCCAGAGGTCGCCGTGGACAAGTCGCGCAATCGCAGTACGTATTCCACCGAGCGACTGCCGTCGTACTCCGGCCGCTCGATGCCCACGCGCCAGGCAGCAGCGCCTGGCGGGGCCCCGCCGGCGCGGATCTCGCCGCTGAAATCAATCAACAGGGCGCCGGCCCCCGCGGCGCGCAGGCTGGCAAAGATTCGATCCGAGACCAGCCCGCTGACCAGGGCGCTAAAGTTCAACTCCGCCCGACGGCCCAGCTTGGTCAATTGCCCGCCGCGCAGCCGGGTCTGCACGATCCCGCTCTCGGAAAGCAAGAGCTGCAATTCCTCGGCGTCCGGCGGCTGCTGCGAGGCCGCGGCCGGCCCAAAACCCCAGCGCTCAAAGAGGACAGCGCGACCGGGGTCAAAGGCCCCGCTGCTGGCCCGCGCCAGCCATAATGATTCTTGGTATACACTTATGAATTCTGATCCGACCCTCAGTGTCCCGCCGGGCGGCAGTCGGTTGAAGCGCGAAACCTCGCTATCCGGCCGCCAGTTGGAGAGTTGCAGATCAAAGCGAGCTATCCAGTCATCGATCAAGGCCTGCAGCTTCCGCACATCAAGCGGCGCTTGCGGATCGGCGGGATAGGCGCGCACCTGATAGTTGGCGCCAAAGGCAAAACCCTGCAGTCGGACTTCTCCCTGGATGCGTTCGCCTCCCGCAGTCGGACTCTGCAAATCTGGCTGTGGTTCTTGCCGGCACAAGGTCGCAGACCATATGGCAGCCGTCAGGCCGACGATGCCCTGCAGCAGAAGAACGGGCCAACGGCGGCGATAGCTGAAAAGAAAGGCGTTCTGTTTGCGGCGACGCACGCTGCCAGACTGCCGGCGCATTCCAGTCTGGCAGCGCTTTTTTCATTGCCAGCAAGCGGCCCATCTTCAGGCTTCTGGAATGCAAACTCGCTCGCTTCCTTTTGTGTTTCTGGCAGCGCTTGTGAGCCTGGGCGCGGCCTGCGGTCGCGTGACCCAGATCCAGCAGGCGACCATCCATGAATTGAACCTGTATCCGGAAGGCGTGGTCTACGACGCACCGCGCTCGCGTTTTCTGGTCAGCTCGCTGACTCGCGGCGATATCGGACAGGTCACCGACGATGGACGCTACACGCCCTTCATCAAGGACAACCGTCTGGTATCTGCCATCGGCCTGCACATCGACGTTGATCGCAATCGCTTGATTGTCTGCATCTCCGATCCGGGCGTGGCCGTGCGCACCAGTCCGGCCACACAGAAGAAGCTGGCAGGCTTGGCGGTATACTCGCTGGTCGATGGATCGCTGCTGCACTACGCCAACCTGGCCGAGGGAATCGATGGCGAACACTTTGCCAATGATGCCGTCGTCGATTCGCATGGCGCTATCTATGTAACTGATAGCTTCAGTCCAGTCATCTATAAGGTGGATGAAAACTACAAGTCGACCGAGTTTCTGCGTAACGATCGCTTTGCCGGTCAGGGCTTCAATCTCAACGGCATCGAAGTAATTGGCGACAACTTGATTGTGTCGAAGTACAATGAGGGAACCCTGTTTCGCATTCCCCTTGCCAATCCCGAGGCTTTTGAGGCAATTTCCCTGGCAGCGCCGCTTCCCGGCGCCGACGGACTGTTGCGCATGGATGACAGTACGCTGCTTGTGGTTACCAACGTCGGCGGCGGCAAAGACGGCGTACACTTCATTACCAGCTCAGATGGCTGGAAGACTGGATCCGAAACGCGCAGCGTAGAAAAGCCATGGGATTTCCCGACTACCGCCGCCTTGCGCGGCAACGAGGCGTATGTCTTGAGCGCGCGACTCAATCGTCTCTTCGGAGGCGCAGGCGATACGCCGGAATTCGCCATACTGAACGCCAGTCGATAACTGCTGCAAGGCGCGGCGCCTGCGCGCGGGCGTCGCCTTGCTTTGCCGAATGTTTCACGCCTATGCCGCCCTGGCTATCAGCCCTGCTTCAGACTTCTGGCGCCGTCGGCGGCGCCGGCGCAGCGCTGCTCCACGAAACGCACATATCCTGGGTTCTCTTGAGCGGCGATCACGCCTATAAATTTAAGAAGCCGGTGCGCTTCGATTTTGCCGACTTCAGCACGCTTCAGCTGCGGCGCTACTTTTGCGAGGAGGAGTTACGCCTCAACAGCCGCAGCACGCCGCAACTTTACCAGGGAATCATTGCCGTTGTCGGCAGCGCAAGCTCGCCGCAGATTGTGGATGTAGCAACGGCCAATGAGTCGGAAGTGCTGGAGTACGGACTGCGCATGGCGCGCTTTGAAGAGAGTCAGAGCCTGGATCAGCTGGAAGCGCGCGGCGAATTGAGTGATGCACAAGTCGAAGAAATCGCAGACGCCTGCTGGGCGCTACACCGCACGGCGGCGCAGGCGGGACCGCAGACGCCTTATGGAAGCGTAGCGCAGACGGCGCAGTTTGCTGAGGCAAACTTCTCCGCCGTGGATGGCAAAGCGCCGGAGCTTTCTGTACGACTGGAGCGTCTGCATCACTGGTCGCAACGCACGCTGCAGGAACTGGCGCCCGTCCTGGAAGAACGCAAGCGCGCCGGAGCGGTGCGCGAGTGTCATGGCGATCTGCATCTGGCCAATATGGCCCTCTTTCAAGGCAAGGTTGCGCTTTTCGACTGCATCGAGTTTTCCGCCGAACTGCGCTGGATCGACGTCTGCTCCGACATCGCCTTTGCGATCATGGACTTCTGCGCACGCGGCCGACGCGACCACGCCTGGCGCTTTGCCAATCGCTATCTTGAATTGAGCGGCGACTACGAGGGCGCCGCCGTCTTGCGTTTCTTCCTGTGCTACCGGGCCATGGTGCGCGCTCTGGTGGCAGCCTTGCGTCTTACGCAGACTGCTAGCGAAGCGCAACACCGAATCAACGGCGCCGATTTGCGGCGCTACGAATCGCTGGCTATGGAGCTGGCTGAGGAGCGGCGGCCAATCTTGATCCTGACCTGCGGCCTGTCCGGCTCAGGCAAAAGCCGCGCTACGCGCGAACTTTTTGACGCCGGAGTCATCCGAGTAAGATCAGATGTCGAACGCAAGCGCCTGCATGGTTTGGCGCCCGAGGCTAACAGTTACTCCGCTATGGACAGCGGAATCTACGCCAGCGACTCCAGCGAGCGAACCTACCAGCGGCTGCTGGATCTGGCTCGCGCCCTGCTGCGGGCCGGCTTTCCAACGATAGTCGACGCAACGTTTCTGGAGTCGCGGCGCCGGCAGACCTTTGCCGACCTCGCCGCCGCCGAGGGCGCTGCATTTTTGATTCTGCATTGCAATGCCAGCGCCGCAACTCTGCGCGCTCGCGTGCAGCGGCGAATTGAAAAGGGGAAGAATGCCTCGGAAGCTGATCTTGAGGTTCTTGAGGCTCAACTGCAACGCGGCTACCAGTTTTCCGAAAGCGAGGAGCAATTTCTCATCACTCTCGATACAGAAAACGAAGATCAGCGCGCTACAGGCCTGGACGAGGTGCGACGCCGGATCAGTAGCGCAGACCGCAAAGCTGCTCGCTGATCTGCCAGAGCCTCTGACGCGCTCCAGCATCCTCGACCAGCGGATTACTTCGCGTCTCGCTACAATCGGAAAAATACTTGCCGCTGAGGCCTTCCGCCGCGGGCGAATCGGCCAGGTAAACTGAAGTGGCTGCGCCTTCGGTTAAGCTTGCGCCGCTTACGTTGAATCCGCTCTTCAGCAGTTTGGTACTGATGACGCCGGGATGCGCCGAATTGCTGGCGATGCCGCGACCGGCAAGTCGATCGCTGAGTTCCCGTGCAAACATCGCGTTTTCGAGTTTCGAAGTTGAATAAGATGCATAGCCGCTGAAGCCTCGCTCGAACTGTAAGTTGTCGAAATCCAGGGCAGCGCGCAGATGGGCAATGGAACTGAGCGTAATGATGCGCGCTCCTGTCTGCATAGCCGGCAGCAAAAGACCGGTGAGTAAGAAATGCGCCAGATGATTTACGGCAAAGCTCATTTCCAGACCCTGGGCGCTCAAAATCCGCTCCTTCATGAAGACGCCAGCATTGTTGATCAGAACATCGAAGCGCTGATCGCCCAGTGATTGAGCCATGGACCGAACCTGTTCGAGGTCGGCCAGATCGGCGCGCACAAAGCTCAATTTCGCCGCAGGGGCTCGTTTTTGCACGCTGCTCAGCGCCGCCTCGCCCCTGGATTGATTGCGACCGTGCAGCCAGACTTGATGTCCGCTTTCAGCCAACTGCGCTGCAGTTTCCAGACCGATGCCGTCCGTTGCTCCGGTAATCAAGATTTTCTTCATGATAGTTCTACGCTCCCCGCCTGTCTGCCGCTTCAGACAATGTGCTCAATTGTTTGCCGCTCGCCAAGCAGACTGGGACAGCCAGCAGCGTCATCTGCAGACTGGAAATCGCGGTTGCCGCAAAGGCGGCTACGGACAGGCTGCAATTCAGAGGTTCGGCATGGCAGAATCCAAAAGACGCAAATTTCTGCGATATCGTCGTATCTTGCTGGGCCTGACGCTGGCCCTGCTTGCACTGGCGCTGGTCTTCGCCATACGGCGCGGCCTGCGTCCCATTCCGCGGACAAATGACATCCAGCGTCGCCACGCGTCGCGCGTCCAAATCCGTCGCGATGAATGGGGCGTCGCACATATTCATGGCCAGAGCGATGCCGATGCCGCCTTTGGCCTCGCCTATGCACAGTGTGAAGACAACTTTGAAACCCTGCAGGATATCCTTGCCGCCACCCGCGGACAGTTGAGCCTGCTGCATCTCTCGAAGACGGCGCTGATCAATGACTACTATACGCGACTGATGCGCGTCGAGCTGGAATCGCAACTCAACTACGAGCAACAGCTGAGCAAAGAGACGCGCGCAGTGCTGGAGGGCTACGCCGCCGGCGTAAATTACTACGCCGCGCTCCATCCCGGCGAGGCCGATGGCCGCCTCTTTCCAATCAACGGCATCGATCTGGCCGCCGGATTTGTGCACAAGATTCCGCTCTTCATGGGCGTAAATCGGGCGCTGGAAGCAATTCGGGAGCGCAGCAATCTGGCGGCAGGCGATCTCATCGAATGGCCGCTAACCGATCTGCAAGTGCAATCGCCGCAAACTGGATTGGCGGCCTACAATATGGCGGCCTCCAATGCCCATGCCGTTGGCCGGCGGCGCAGCGCCGATGGTATGGTTCGATTAAATATTAATTCTCATCAACCGTGGACCGGTCCCGTCGCCTGGTACGAGGCGCACATCAGCTCCGAGGAAGGATGGAACATGATTGGCGGGACGTTTCCGGGCGGCCCCTTTATCTTTCATGGACACAATGATTTTCTGGGCTGGGCGCATACCGTCAACGCGCCGGACCTCTGGGACGTCTACCAGCTCAAGACAGACGACGCCCATCCTGGCCAGTACAGCATCGATGGCCAGTGGAAGTCCTTTGATGTGCTCCGTTCTACAATTCAAATTGATATTGGTATTGCTGCCATTCCCTATGCCAGCGATTACCTCTATAGCGAATTTGGTCCGGTACTGCGGGGCAAGCAGGGCTACTTTGCCATTCGTTTTGCCGGCCAGGGACGGCTGATGCGCGCCGCGGAACAGTGGTATCGTATGAATCGTGCGCGCAATTTTGGCGAGTGGCAAAAGGCAATGGAGATTCAGGGTCTGCCAATGTTTCACACAATCTATGCCGACTCTCAGAACATATTTTATGTCTACAATGCGCTCCTGCCGCGGCGCAAGGCGGGCGTCAATTATCACGGCGTGCTGCCTGGCGATCGCAGCGACTATTTCTGGAAGGACTATATGTCCTTTGCGGAGTTGCCGCAGATTTTGAATCCGCCTGCCGACTTTTTGCAAAACGCAAACTCCACGCCCTGGCGCACCACTCTCGATCCGGGAAATCCCGACCCGCGTCGGTTTCCCGTGGAGGCCGGCATTGAAACGCGAATGACCAATCGAGCGCTGCGTGCGCTGCAGCTCTTTGGCGGCGACGCTCAAATTACGCGCGCCGATTTCATTCGCTATAAGTGGGACCGCAGCTACGCGCCAGACGCTCCCATCATGCGCGAAGCAATCCTGCCGCTGCTGGCCGAATATAAGCCGGAGAATGAGGATGAGGCCCGGGCGCTTGAACTGCTGCGTCGCTGGGATCGCAGCACGGACGAAGATTCACGCGCCGCCGCCCTTGCCATACTAGTCTGGCGCGAGCGATGGAAGTCAACCGAAGTGGATCGCAAGCCTGGCGACCAATTGCCGGCGCTGGACGTTGCCTTCCAAAAGGCCGTGCAGTTCCTGATGCAACGCTTCGATCGCGTGGACCCAAAGCTGGGCGAGGTGCAGCGCCTGCACCGCGGACGACTGGACCTGCCCCTGGGCGGCGGACCCGATGTACTCAACGCCATACATTGTGAATTAAGAGATGGCCGGCTTGTAGGCTTTGCCGGCGACAGCTATATCAATATCGTGGAGTTTGGTCCCCACGGACCGCACAGCTGGTCGCTGCATCAATTTGGCCAATCGGAGCGCGTCAGCTCCGAACACTATGCCGACCAGGCGCCGCTCTTTGCACATAGACAGCTTCGCGACAGTCTCTTCGATCCCGCCGACCTGGCGGAGCGCACACGCTCCGTTTATCATCCGGGCGAGGAACCTGCTGCCAACTGACCCGCTGACATTTTTGCGATAGACAATTCCGCACTGCATGAGCGTTTTTAAGGTCTTGCCATGGTCCGCAGCGCTGACCAAAAGGACCGCCGCAGCCACGCTCAGTTCCTGAGCGCGCAGCCACTCTTCCAACGCGTTGCACCGCGCAGCCAGGCGTTTCAGCGCTTTCTGGCTGCTCTTGAACTGATCCATATAGATCGCGGCGATGTAGTATATCGGCGCGGCGAAAGATCGTTTTTTGTTTATCTGGTGCGGCATGGCGAGGTGCACATTTTACAATCCGGCGGCGAAAGCTTCGGCCAAAAGCCGGTGAGCATCCACGGGCGCGGCAGTTTATTTGGCGAAGTAAGTTTGATGACTCAGGAGGATCATTCCTCCGACGCGGTCGCTTCGCTGGACTCCAGTATCTATCGCATCAAGGGCGAGGCATTTCTACAATTGCTGGCCGCGGAACCTTCCGTGGGCCGCGCCATGAGCGAATTACTATCCGAGCGCTTACATTCCACGCTGGTGGAAGCGCCGGGCGGGAGTCCGGCGCGCATCGCGGTGCTCTTCTATCCGGACCGAGCGCGTCGGGGCGGCGAGTACGTTTCGGCGCTGGCGGAGACCATGCTGCATCAGAATCCAGGTCCGACGCTGGCCCTGTGTTTCAATCGCGACTCGCCGCTGGCCAATCGCGGCGACGATGCCATTGATTACATTTTGAATCATTGGCCGCAGGCCAACATGCTGGAGGTCCTGCGCCTGATTGATCAATCCGGCGTCGACTTTGACACCTTGAATGCCGCCTCCTGCGCCGATGATTTGCAGCAAGGCGATCGACTGGCGGAAATTGCTGCGGACTTGCTGGGCAGACTGCGCCAGTACTACTCGCGAATCCTGATCGATGCCGGCGACAATTGCAACAGCCCGGCGCTGGAGCGCTTTGTATCGCAGTGCGACCAGGTCGTACTGGTGCGCAGCTCTTTTGCTGCGGAATCCCTGCGCTGGCGGGAGATCTCGGCTTTTTGCACGGAGGCTATCGAGGATTTTTTTGAGCGGGTCTTGATCCTCAGCGATGAAGACACTACGCAAGGGGGCTCGCGTTATGAATTCAATATCAATTCGGCGCTTTACCGCAACCATTTGACAATTCGCTCCAGCAGCGGAGCGCCGCCGCATCTTAACCCAGAACGGAACTTCCATACCGGGGTTAACCGCGCCGCCCGTCGCCTGAGCGGGGCGAGCCGTGCGCTTTGTCTGGGCGGCGGCGGCGCGCGCGCCTTTGCCCACATTGGCGCGCTGGAAGTCTTTGAACAGGCCGATGTGGACTTTGATGCCGTAATCGGCGTATCGATGGGCGCCGTGATCGCCGCGGCCTACGCCGCCGGCCGCGATAGCGCCGAAATCGGACGCATGGTGAAGGAAATCATCCCCGATTCCACGTCGGTTCTGGATAAGACAGTTCCCCTCGTGAGCTTCTTTCGCGGTCGGCGTCTGGCGCGGACGATATTGCGCGCTTTTGGCGATCTGCGCTTCGAGGACCTGGAGATTCCATTCTATTGCAACGCAGTCGATCTTGATACCGGCGCTACCGTGCTCTTTGAACAGGGCTACATTGCTACGGCGATCCGCGCTTCAGTCAGTTTGCCCGGGGTCTTTCCGCCCATGCAACTGGATGGAAGAGCGCTGGTGGACGGCGGAGTACTTAACAATTTGCCAGGCAACGTACTGCGCAGCAAGGGGTTCCATCGCGTGGTCGGCATTACTGTGACTCCGATGGAGGATCGTCGCGCGGCGCGCACGCGCCTGGAGGATCGACGCGGCGGCCCGCTGCAAAAGATTAAGGACTACATATCTTTGCCGCCAATCCTGAAGATCATTTCGCGTTCCATTGCCGTACAGGGCATAGAGCTGATGAAACTGCGCTTCGATGACTTTGATTTCATTCTCTCGCCGGCCGTTTCGGAATATGACGTATTTGATTTTCATCGACGCGACGCCATTATCGAAGCCGGGCGGCGAACGGCCAACGAGCATATTCATGAGATTAAAGAGGCCTTGCTGCGCGGGCGCGGCTAACTGAAGGTCGGATCCGGAGAGGCTTCTGCGACGGCCGGCGTTTTTAGCGACGTTCGCGATTTTGACGCCAGTAAGCGGCGCCATAGCGATCGGTCGGCAAACCGATCAGGTCTAAAAACCAAATTGCAATATCGCGGCCAAATACGCGCCATACGCCGCCTTCTCTGAAGCGTCGCGAAGAAGTAAACATTCTGGCTGGCGCCAGACGCAACTGACCAAATTGCCCCAGCTTCTTGCACAAGTCGGAGGACTCCAGTATGCGGCGCCGGGGGAAGCCTTGAGCCTGGTGAAAGATTTCCGTGCGCACGAAGAGCCCCTGATCGCCATAGTATCGCCGCCAGATCCGGTAGCGAAGGCGGTTGACCAGCTCAACAATTCGCAAGGGAATTCCTGGTCCGCTCAGGGCGAATTCAAAAGCGCCGCCGATAACGCGCGGATCAGCCAGAAGCCTGCGGATGTGTAAGAACATTTCCTCCGGCGCTTCACTGTCGGCGTCGAGAAAAAGTAGCACGCGACCGCGGGCCTGGGAAGCGCCAAGATTGCAGGCGTCGGCGCGACAATCAATTGTCGCATCGGCCAGGACCCGGGCCCCCAATTGGCGTGCAAGCTCCGGCGTACCGTCGCTTGATCCAGAATCGGCCACAATCAGCTCGTAATCTTCGGCGCCGCCGACCTGACGCAAGCGAGCGACTGTTGCCGCCAGGTAGCGCGCCTCGTTCAAACAGGGTACAATGACGCTGAGTTCTGGGTCCTTGATGTTTAAATTGTTCATCTGTTCCCCGCCAATTTTCGGGCAAAAGCGGGCCAGGGGCAAGCCAATCCGGGTCAGGCCGGCGTCAAAATCGCCAGCGTAAAGCAAAGCTAAGCGATTGGTCGCGACCGATGGGCAAAAGCTGCAGATCAACGGTTGCCGCACTGCTGGCATCGTTTCCGGCGGCTGAATCGGGTTGCCAGAGCCAGGCCAGATATCCGTCTAGCAGCAGCGCCGAAAGTAACAGGCCAAGGGACGCATTGCGCCGCTTGCGGTAGTCAGCTTCACTCAAGTAACCTTTGCTGGAAAGCGGGTGGCGCACAGTCCTTGCGCCCTGATCAAACCAATAGTAAAGAAATACAAATCGTTCGCCTGTGCCCGACGGAAGGGCATTGGCGCCGGCCAGCCCCGTAACAGTATATCCAAAGTCGTCATTCTGAAGAACCGGAGCGTTACGCCACAATAAGGCCTGCCACAAGAGCAGAGATTCGCTGGCTGAGAAAAACAAGCCCCAGTAGGGTCGTCCCGCACAATAGTGCGGCGTCCAGATGGGAATCAGACCTTCTAGAAAAGGAAACTCGCTGCGGCAAGCGCCGGGAACGACGGCTGGTTCAGACGAACCGATCGTCGACGACGACGCCACGGACGCCGTTTCGCTTACATCGTTCGATCCAGATTGGCGATCGGCTTCACGGACCGAGGGCGATGCTGTTTGATTGTCAACTGCACCGGGCGCCCATTGCACCGGCGCATAGCGCAGAGATTGCATCGACCTTACCGGAAAATTCAACCGTCGCCCATCTTCCGTTTGCACCTCTACCACGCGACGACCAAGTCTGGTGCGAACGTTTTCAAAGCGCCGGCCATCCTTCAACACGACGGTATCGGCAATTAGTCCGCGGAAACCTATGGCGAGGCAAAGAGCCGAGCACAAAACGGCGGCAGCTGTAGGATGCGGATTCACTGGCTTTCAACACTCCGCACCTGACTCAGCGGGATCGACTGGACGCCGCCGCTTGCATCAAAAACGCGCAGCGACTCGCCCTCCTGCACCGCGCGACCATACAGGATTCGGCCGTCGACTAAGAGAATTCGATGAGGCGAGCCGGCTGCGGTGCGTGCACGATGTCGAGGCAAGGACGACTCTTGCGCCTCGCCAAGCTCCCTGTGCTGCGATTCCGTGATTTCAGCCGCCTCGCTCAGCGATTGCAAGAGTCGACTGTGCCCGGCATCCAGTTGAACCACGCGTGAATCCGAGTTCAGTCCCTGCAGGGCTCGCAACTCTTCCGCAGAGAGCGATTGGCGCCAGCTCTGCAACTGAGCGCGGTCCGGACTGGAATTGCCGGGATCGGCAGCGGCGTCGCCTTGCGGTGCGCGCAGTAAAGCCTGACGCGCCTTTGCAAGCTGCGTTGCGTCTTCCTCAATCGATACGCTTTGACCATCGGCAATGGTCTGTAACGATTCTGTGGAAGTCGGCTGGGCCAGCGCCTCGCGCAGCGATGCCTGACCGGCCGGAGGCGCCAGAAACAGCGGATCCTGTTGCAGCGAGGCCCGGCCTTCCAGCACCGATACTTGCAGATGATGGTTAGTACGACTCAAGTAAACGCGAGTGCCAATCAATCGTACGCGCGCGGCGCCGCTGTAGAGTTCAAATTCGCGGTCGGCGCCCGACCGCAATCCGATCGCCAGAAGGCGTCCTTCTTCCAGACGAAGCTGGATTCGACCTTCGCTCTGGTAGATTCGGCTGAGCGCACCTGGAAAGAGTCGCACCAGAACGTATCCGGATGCCAGGCGCAATTCGCAGAAATGGGAAGGACTGGCGTTGCCAATCATCCAGCCGGCATAGTTCCCGGCCAGCAGCGGTCCAGGTCTGATGCCATTTTCGCGCCGGCAGTACTCGCCAAAGGCGACGGTGGTCTGTGGCCTGAACAAAGTTTCAATCGATTGGCGCGACAACCACAGACCAAGGGCCATCGCGCCAAAAACAAGAGCGGCCAGCGCCCATTGCCAGGGCCCGCGTCGAGCGCCGCCTCGACGGCGCGAAGCGGATTCTTGAAAATGGCTGCGCCTGGCGCTTGCGGCTGCGGCCAGAGCCGAGTTTGCAGGCGTAGCGGACAGCAGCTGTGTATCCAGCTCGCAGGCCTCCTGAAACTCGCGGGCAAAGTCCTCGCTGGCAAGAATCAACAGCAGCAGACGTCGTTTCCCGTAACGATCCAGATCGTTCCAGAGCAATCGACCGAGCAATGTTTCGAATTCGGCGCGAGCTGTTGCTTTTGGAATCTTTTCCATTACAGCCCTCCCTCGAATTCAAAACCCTTGCTTTGCAATGCAGCGCGCATTCGCTTCAGCGCGTCTGCAAAGCGTCGGGCGGCCGTGCTTGGCGGCATAGTCAATCGTTCGGCGCATTCCTTGAGCGACAGGTTCTCATAGTATTTCCAGCGCAACAGGCTGCGGTCCGGCTCCGGCAGGGATTCCAGAGCTTCGCCGATCGCCTGATCGCGCTCCCGGCGTTCCGCAGCCTCGCCAAAATTTGGCCGCATATCCGCTGGCTCAATGTCCAGCCCAACACTCTCCCTTCCCGCCGTACGCTGCTGGCGCCGTCGCACCAGATTGGCGCCAATCGCAAATATCCAGGAGCGTGCGTCGCCTTTCTCCGGTCGAAAAGTGTGAAGGTAGCGGCGCGCCGCCAGAAAAGCGTCCTGCGTCAGTTCCTCAGCCAGGTCAGCGTCGCCGCACATCTGTGTCAGTCGCGAGCAAAGCGCCCGGCGATGGGTTCGATACAACTCAGCAATGTCTGGAACAGCCTCCGATTCCATGACGCAATCCGTGCTTGCGCCGGCTCTTGCCGTAGTCCAGCAATCCCCCAGCGGAACCATTTTTTTGGAAGGTCCAAGTAGAACCCCGCTATTTTTGTCCGATTTCGCTGTAAGCGCCTCTGGACTTTTTTTGGTACGGAACTGGCGGCGGCGGACTACTGCTGACGTGCGGTCTGCTGGCGGATCGCAGCAGGAGATGTGTCAAGATGATACCAAAGATCATTCCCCTGAGCCGCAGGGCGATTGTAACCGCAGCGGTAACGCTGTTCATAGCAGTCGCTCTGACAATCCAGAGCGGCTGTCAAAAGGAAGACTCAAACAATGATGAGCTTCTACTGTTGCTGGGACTTGCGGCGCTGCAGTCGCAAAGCTCAGGATTCTTCATTACCATACCGCTCGGCATGGCCACGAGGTAAGAACATGAATGCATTGCGAAAAATCAAGGTATGGGTCGCAGCCTTCGCCGTCGCGGCGGCTTTTTTTGGCGTATCCGCCAGCTACAAGCAACGCCGAACGGACCCGTCGGTATTCTTGCCCACCGGCGATTTACAGCTGTCTGGACTGGCGCCGGTATTTGCCGCTTCCTCCAGCTGGGACGGCGTACGTGGCGTGACCACATTCATCAACGATGTGACTCGAGGCGTAGACCGGATCATTGTCGGTCTGCAAAATTCCGGAGCGCTCAGCCAGAGCAGCATCTTGCGCACCACTTCGGGGAATCTAAAGATCAAGTTGAATCCGAACTTCAGCAGCTCCGTTACCAGCACCGCCCTGGGCGCGCGAAGCTACAACGTGAGCTTTGAAGCGTGGCGCAACGATGGAGTGAAGTTTCTCGAATTGTATTTCGATAGCGCCACTGCCAGGAACGAGGCGCTGGTGATCTGGCAGCCAAACGTCGTGGACGCAACGGTCAACCCCGCTGGCTCTAACAAAATCGAATGTGCAATGAGCGGAGGCGCAAGCAATGGCTTCATGGTCTGTTCCTGGAACGGACCGATCGAGAATCCCGGCGCCGTGACCGCTGGAAGATTCAAAGTCGATCCGAACAGCGTTTCAGGCTTGGTCAGCGTGAAGGGCGCCGCTATAGCGATTGCCAACCCCTGCGCTGGCGGAAATGCCGATGTCTACGCCATGGCTTTCATTGCCAGAAATGCAAATCCATTCTATACCACGGCGCGCTTTGGCTTCAACGACAACGCGATCGCCGCAACAGTGTGCGGCGGCGCAAATCCGCTGAACAACGCCTATTTCAACATCAACGCCAACGGATTTGCATCCGATTCCAGTAGATATTTTGTTCAGGAGGGCGTTACTACAGACCTCGACCCGAACTATCCGACTGTGGCAAGCGTCAATGCGCTCTTTGGCGAATTGGGCGGCGCGGCAGATGGCGACGGCGTAAGCATCACGACCGCCGTTCTAAGCGCATTGAATGTGGTCTTTCGCGGCGCAGCTTCGCCTGATTTTTGAAGCGCACAGAGCGGATGCCAGCACTGGCATCCGCTTTTCTGGCGCCCGGCCAGGCATTGAGACTGGATCACAATCTTTTTTGCACTGCACAAAAAAGGACTTGCCCCTCGGCCGGCGACTGTCGATTTTCCCGTTAGAGACTGAGTGCAGTCTCAGGCGAGGTCGGAATGAGGAGCGAAAGAGCCTATCCGCGCGTTTCGCCGCGCGATTTTGAAGATTACTCGGTGCAATTGCTGGCCGGAGACAGCTTCTTTTCCGGAATGCTGGGCAACATCTCTGAGGATGGGCTGTGCGTACTGATTCCCGGGAACGTGGAAATCCCGGACGATTGCCGGCAAATCGAGCGCGGCAATATTCTCAGTCGGCACCTCAAAGAGCCGATTGAATTTCGCGGAGATATCGTGTGGACTGCTCCGGCAGAAGGCGAGCACGAACAGCTTACCATGGCTGGCATTCATTTCCAGTCAGCGCTTGCTCTGCCCGAGTCGCTGACGGCGCGCAGCCTCAGTATGCAGGACTGAGGTCCGTTGCCATGGCCGTAGATCGTGATACTCTACGCAGCCTGCCCTGCGTATTCAACAAGAGCGAACTGAAGGAAGCGGAAGCGGGCGGGGATCCGCTGGCCCTCTTTCAAGAATGGTTCTCAGAGGCGCTGCGTCTGGAAATACCACAGGCTAACGCCTTTACCCTGGCCACCGCCGACAATCAAGGCCAACCCTCCGCTCGCGTGTTGCTGCTCAAGGAAGCCGACGACAAGGGCTTTGTTTTCTATACTAACTATGGCAGTCGAAAAGGCGACGATCTGGCTTCCAACCCGCGCGCTGCAATGTGCTTTTACTGGCGCGAGATGGAGAAGCAGGTGCGTATCGAAGGCCGCGTAGAGCGCGTCAGTCGTGAAGAATCTGCCGACTACTTTCGGACACGACCGCGAGAGAGCCGGCTGGGGGCCCATGCCTCGCAGCAAAGCGCGCCGATCGAAGACCGTGAAGCGCTGGATCGCCGCTTCGCCGCGGCTGAAAGCCGTTTTCCGGAGGAAGAGACGCCATTGCCTGACGCCTGGGGCGGCTTTCGGCTCTTGCCGCACAGCCTGGAATTCTGGCAAGGACGCAGCGGACGATTGCACGATCGTCTGATTTATCGGCGCCACGGATCGCAATGGGATCGCACTCGTCTTCAACCTTGAGCTGAGCGGCAGCGCCGTTGAAAAACCAGACGAAAGCTCAGCGATTGCGGCCAGCGATATTGTTCAGCGCTCTCTCAAACACCGGTTGCTGAATCAGCCATTCAATGTACTTCAGATCGTCGGGCTCATCGCGTTCAATGTCGTGTAAGATTGCCGATCGATAGGACTTCCTGGTCAGGATCCATGCTTCCTGATCAAGGCGCAGAATTGCATCCATTCGCTTCATGCAGGCAGCGCGCAGCGCTTCAAGATTTGGCTCGACGCCATCGATCAAGCCAGCGGCCAGCGCCTCTTCCGGTTTGTAAGCCATGCCCTCCACCATTTCGCGCACATTTCGCGGATGGACCAGGCGATGCATAAAATGGGTATAGACGCGCGGCAAGGGCAGGCCCACGGCCATTTCGGAAAAGCCAATCCGACCGCTGTCCTTCAACATGTAACGATAGTCGGCGCAGACTGAAATCACGGCGCCGCCGGCCATGGCATGGCCGGCGATTTCAGCGATCCAGGGCTTCTCAATGCGCAGCAGCTCGCCCAGGAAGCGCGTCATGCCCTGAATAGTCTTCAAGCGTTCGGCAGGCGACGAGTCCAGCAGCAGTTTGCCATCAAGACCATTGGAAAAAAATTTTGGATGCGCCGAGCGCACCAGAATGCCATCGGCCACAGCGCAGGCTTCTTTCATGCTTTGCAGCATCTCCGGAAGCATTGCGCCGCTCAGCGTGTTGTTGGGATCGATCGCGTGAATTGTAAGGATGGCAACCTTGCCGCGTTTGCGTTCTTCGATTTCAAAGGGAAAATGAGCGCTGCCGGCCATAGGCCAGCCAGCGCCGCTAAGGATGCAGAGGCAAGCCGTTTTGCCACAGAGGCGAAACGGCAGCTGCTATTAGACCTGGCCGGCGCTTAGCGCTTGTTCCACCGCATCGACCAGGGTTTGCTGGATCGGTCGATACTCCAGACCAAGGTCCTTCTTGCTGTAGCTGGCATCGAAGGAGTAAGGCGCGCCTACGTTGCGCGAAATATAATCCCAGCTCAACCCAAAGAAAGGCCCGATCAAGTAGAGCATGAATTTCGGAAGCACCCGCGTTGGCAGGGGGAAACGCCGGCCGTAGTGGGCGCTCAGTTGCCGGGCCAGCTCGATCATTGGCACTGTGTCCGCCGCCAGAATATGGCGCCCGCTGGCCGACGGAATCAGGCCGGCGAGGATGTGAGCGCGAGCCACATCACGGACATCGACAATGCTCATCGTCAAATCAGGACAGCCAGGACGATACTCGCCATTGGTCATTGACCGAATGAAATTGATGCTCACTGATTCGGCGCGACCGGACAGCGCCGGACCCAGCACAAATGCTGGATTGACGACAACCAGATCCCAGCGCTGCTGTTGCCGGGCGATTTTCCAGGCCTCCTCCTCCGCCAGTTTCTTGGAAAAAGCATAGGGTTGCCGCTTCAAGCTGCTGCTGAAATTCCAGTGCGTCTCATTGAATACGCCGCCGTCGACTTGAGCAGCGTCCGCGCCATCGCCCATAATGGCGACGATACTTGAGGTTAGAACGACTCGCCGGACCGAGACGCAACGATTGGCCTCTTCCAGCACCTCCCGCGTGCCCTGTACGGCCGGCTCAACCAATTGTTTCTGTGCATCCTTGATGCCCGTGATCATGAAGGGCGATGCTGTGTGCATCACTAGCTGGCAGCCCTGCATCGCTTCTTGAAAGGCGCCGGCCTGCAACAGGTCTGCTGCAAATAGCTGAAGCTTGCCGGGATACTTCTGACCGAGTTCTTTTAGATGGGTCAGCCGTTGCTCATCGGTCGGGTTGCGTACCGTGGCCCGGACGACAAATCCATCCTCCAGCAAATAGCGGACAATCCACGACGCAATAAAACCAGCCCCGCCGGTGACCAGAACAGGAGCGCTGCGATCAATTTGTGTCATCCTGGAGTCAGCAAGCATTGCCGCCGCCTTCACGACCACAAGAAAAGGAAACCCAGGCTCGGCCTAAAAAAGTGGCTGCGTCGGCGCAAGCCAGGCGCAGTCATGTGTTCGTCGATCGAGGAGAGCCCAAACTCATGCCCAGCTTCCGTCTGAATATCCTGACCAGGAAACGCGCTTGCAGCCGATGGTCCCGCTCCATCGCAGCTTTGATCATTGTAGCAGGTCTGGCCGCCTGCGCCAGCGCCGAGGACGAGGACTTTCAGGCGGGTGGCGGTGCGGACGATCATCCGGCCGTGGCCGCCGTTCGACGGCTGGTTGGATTCATTCGATACGAAAGAGACGATCGTGCCCTGCAGCTTGTAAATATGCAGGCCCTCGCCCAGCAATTGCTGGGCGCCGAGTATTCACGCACGCCCCCGGAGAAGCGCGCTCGTTTTGAGGAGTTGCTGAGCGAATACATTCGCCTCAACGCCTTTCCTCAGGCCCGCGGCTATTTTAAGGATATCGATATCAGCTACGGTGCGCCGGCCTTCACGGGAGGGCGTGTGCGCATTCCTTCTTCCATCGCCTATCTGGGCAGCGAACGCGCCCGATTCAGCTGGGTGCTGGAACAAACGGCAGGACGCTACCAAGTGGTCGACTTTCTGAATGCGCAGGGCGTATCCAGCATGCAGAGTTCGCGCGATCGTCAAATCCAACCGCTGCTGCGGCAGGGCGGCATCGACCTGGTTCTGGAAAAACTGAACGCTCTGGTCGAAGAGCTGCGCAACAAGTCGCACTGATATTGTGATTCGACAACGATTGCGACGCTTTTGCGTCTACTACCTTTCGCGCCCGTGGCGCAGCCTGCTGGTTGTGATGGCGCTGTTGGCAGTTGCTGTCAACGGCGCGATGCGGTTGACCATCGACTCGAACCAGCTAAATTTGCTGCCGGCCAGCGATCCGACTGTGGCCGAATCGATTCGCGTCGCCCGTTTGCTGGGCGGCGCCGGCTATCTGTCCGTGGCTTTGCGCATGAAGGATCGCGATGCCGGCGATGAACTCTTCTACCGCGGACTGGATCTGCGCCGCGCTGGCTCGCGCGCCGAGGGCGACGCATTGCTGGAGCGTGCGCGCCAGGAGTACCGCCGGTTGCTGCCCGCCAATCGCGCACAATCGCAAAGCTTGAAGCAGGCCGCTGAAGAGCTCGGCGCATTGATTCAGCAGATGCCCGACGTCCAGTATGCATCCTACAAGGTTGAACTGGACCTGATGCGGCGCAAGGCTCTGTACTTTGTACGTACAAATGATTTACGCGAGGGCTTTCGACGCATTGGACTGAAGCGCGACGAACTGGTAGAGCGCGCCAGCCCCTTCTACGTCGACCTCGGTCAACCCGGCTATCGCCTGGACGTCGGCGACTTGATTGATCGTTATCGCACTGTCGGCAAAAAGGATATTAGCGACGAATACAACATCTCCATCGATAAGAAGATGCTGGTAATCGGCATCAAGCCGGTCTTTGGCTCGGATGATCTGGCGCGCAGCCGCGACCTGATCCAGCGCATTCAGATGGCCGTAACCCGGCTGAAACTGGAGGATCGAGGCATCGAGACTGCATTTGCTGGAAACTATACGTTGTATGTAGAAGGCTACGATTCGATTCGAAACAGTCTCGCGCCAACGACGCTGATTGCGCTGGCCGGCGTCGCGCTGGTCCTGGCTGCATTCATCCGTCGCATTGGCGCCGTAGTGGCGCTGATGCTTGGCCTGCTCTATTCAATCGCAATCGCCGCCGGATTCACAGGCTATGTGCTTGGACAATTGAACGTCCTAACGTCAATTTTTGGCGGCATCCTGGCTGGTTTTGGCATTGATTTTGGCATTCATCTGGTGTATCGGATTCGCGAGGAATTGTCCGAGGGCCTTGCCTTTCCCGAGGCGGTGGCGCAGGCGATCTGGCACTCTGGCGCCGCGGCTGCCTTCTCCGCCGCCACGACGATTGCCGCTTTCGCAACTTTGATTCCTTCCGCCTTTGGCGGCTTCAGCCAGCTCGGCCTGATTTCAGCCTATGGCCTGCTCTTTACCTGGCTGTGTATGTTCTTTGTAACGCCGATTTTTCTGGCTCTGATGCTCAAGTTGCAGCCGGGACTGCTTGGCGATGCCAGCGCTCGCAAGGTTTATGCTCGCAACGAGGAACGGCTGAAACACCGACTGAGCGGGCCGCGCGTAGTGCGCATCACCTTGATTTCACTGATGGCGCTGCTGACCATTGCAGCGCTCTTTGCCAGCCGCGTTTCCTTCGACGGCCGCGCCAGCACGATGGTTGATCAAAGCGTACCTGCCGATCGTTTGACCGACGAACTCTCCGTCCGTTTTGATGTGGCAGGATCGCCGTCAGTAATCGCCCTGCCCGACCTCGACCAAACGCGCGCCCTCTGGGAAGCGATGGAACCGCTGACCGACGAACAACGCAAGTCGATCGCTCAGGTAATTTCGCCCTTTACCTTTGTGCCGCCGCGCACCCAGCAGCTGGAAAACCATCGTCTGATGCAGAAGTTTCTGGCGGAGAGCAGCGCTATCCCGCCCGGCGCGGTTCCCGAAGAATACCGCGGACTGTATCATTACGCGCTTTCAATGATCAATGAACCGACCTTCCGCATCGAAGATGTACCTTCTTCTGCACTGGCGCCATTCCGTCAGGCCCCTGATGTCCGCGAAGAGGTCTGGCTTACCATCATCTATCCGATCATCGACCAGCTCGATGATGCCGCGGGCGTACAGACTTTTGGCAAACTGATCGAACTGGTGCGCTTTCCGGTCATTGGTCGACAGAGCATTCGCGATCTGGCCTACTTTGGCCCCTCGTTTGCTGCCAGCCGCGGAATGGCCCTGCGCGGTTCGCGGATTCCTCAGCCGGTCGCCGGCATCGAGGGTCTGGATCTCAGCGAGAGCGACATTCAGGGCGCACTGCTAGTAGCCAACCTTGCCGATGAGAGTTATTTGCGGCGCAGCGTTGGACTTTCGCAGCTGGCCGTGCAAACGCTGTTGAACGGCCGTCCCTTCGATTCACTGCAGGCTTTGCAGGCGCACAAACTGCAAGGTCGCGCCGCCGGCGCCAACTCCATCCTCGCCAAATTCATGGAAATCGTACAACGCGAACTGCGTACCATTTTGATATCCAGTTTGCTTTTGACTATCTTGATGCTGGCCATCAGCGTGCGTCGATTTTCATTTACGCTAATTGCCATGGCCCCGTTGGCAGCGGGTATTGTCCTCACTGCCGGCGCTCTTGGGATGTTCAAGATCTCTCTGAACTATTTCAACATCGTGGTTGTTCCCATCCTCTTTGGCTACGGCGTAAATAGCGGAATCTTTATCTTCCATCGCTATCTGGAGTGCGGCGATGTATTTCGCACTATCTACCGCACGGGCGCCGCTGCACTCGGCTCCATACTAACCTCTCTGGCCGGCTGGGGCGCGATTGCTCTGACCTCGCATCCAGGACTGCGTTCGATGGGACTGCTGGCCGTCGCCGGTCTAACAGCAATGATGATTGCTACCCTGATCTTCTTGCCTGCTCTGCTACGTACGCTGGAACCGATTACACCGGCGCTCCGCGAGCGCGCCCATCAGGCCAGACTGCAGGCTCGGCGCCATGAAGAGGAACTTGCTGCTCAGGAATCTGCAAAAATATGAAAACGATTCGTCTGCTTCCAGAATGGAACGCGTCGCGCCGCCTGGCTGCGTTGCCTGCCGCCCTGTTGCTCTTTTCCTGTGTAGTACAGTCGCGCTACGCGCATCCTCGTTTTGCGCCGGATGGCGCCGCAGCGCAGAAGCGTATCGCTCTGAGCCTGGCCGGACCCGCCGAGATGTCGGCGGCGGCGCAGTGGATGTATTTGGGAATGTTGCGCGACTATCTAGCTCATCACAGCGAATACTTGATCCTCGGCGGAAGCCCTGTCTCCGAGGCCGCTAACGTCTCGGTCGCTGCCGGCAATCCGCCGACCCTTTGCCGGCAACGCTTCGGCGGACGGAGTGCAGACGCAGTATTGAGCAGCAAAATTGAGCAATTGCAAATCGCTGACGATGAAGTGCAGCTTGCCGTTGTCTCAACGCTCTTGAGCTGTACCGACGGCGAGCCGCTCTGGCGAATCAGCGGCGCTTCAACATGGGCGGCCGTCGATAGCGGGCTGCGCGGCGCCACGCACGCATATGGCGAACGCTACGGGGAACCTCGCCTGGTTCCGGCCTACTGGCGAATGATTCGGGCCCTTTATGACGAGTTGCCAGGTCCGCGACTGAGTCCGGCCGAAGCCGACGAAAAGATTGAGCTGGATTCTGGCGCTATGTTCCGGCTGACGCACTGAGCCGCCGGCGGCTCAGACCTGGGCGCGCTCTTTTTCCCATTCCGCTTTTACAGCGCTGGCAACAGAACTGGCAGCGACTTTGTCCAGCGCCGAAGGAATAATACTTTCGGGGCCAATTTCCTGCACATGGGCCGCCAGCGCTCTGGCGGCGGCCAGCTTCATGCGGTTGGTGATGCGCGGAGCGCGTATGTCCAGCGCGCCGCGAAAGATCCCGGGAAATGCAAGCACATTGTTCACCTGGTTTGGCAGGTCGCTACGGCCGGTGCCGACCACAAAGGCGCCGGCGCCGAGCGCTACGTCAGGCATGATTTCTGGAATCGGATTGGCCAGAGCAAAGATGATCGAGCGTGGCGCCATCGATTTGACCATGTCGACGGTCATGCGGTTTGCCGCGCTTACACCGATAAATACATCCGCGCCGGCGACGGCGTCTTCCAGTTGTCCGTGCAGGTCCCACTTATTGGTGGCCAGCGACAGGCGCGCCTTGGCCGGATTGCTTTTGATGTCGCCGCGATCGCGGCTGATGATTCCCTTGGTATCGCAAGCGATCACATCGGCCACTGCCTCCGTTTTACCGCTCTCGTGACCGACGCCCAGCAGCATATAGGCGATGGCCGTGCCGGCAGCGCCGGAACCATTGATCACGACGCGCAATTCTGAAAATTTCTTCTCCGCCAGGCGCGCCGCGTTGAGCAGAGCGGCATAGAGGACAACGGCAGTGCCATGTTGATCATCATGGAAAACTGGAATGCCTAGATCCTGCAGGGCCTCCTCCACTTCAAAGCAGCGCGGGGCGGCAATGTCTTCGAGATTGATGCCGCCAAATACCGGCGCAATATTGCGAACGATCTGAATGAGATCGCCGGTATCCTGAGTGCTGATGCAAATCGGGAAGGCATCGATATCAGCGTACTCCTTGAATAGAACCGCCTTGCCCTCCATCACCGGAATAGCGGCATGTGCGCCGATGTTGCCCAGTCCCAGTACTGCAGACCCGTCGCTGACCACAGCCACGGTATTGCGCTTGATGGTTAACTGGTAGGCCTGCGCGGGATCGAGCGCAATCTCCTGACAGGCACGGGCAACGCCGGGCGTATACTGCAGGGAGAGGTCATGCCGATTGCGAATGGGCGCGCGCGGAGCAATGGAAAGTTTGCCGCCTATCTCGCGGTGAAACTGCAGGGATTCTTCGTAAATGTCCATAAGTGCGGCCCCTGGCCATGCTCTCGGAAGCGGCCTTATCGGCCAGCGGAAAGGGCCTGAAGTCCGGCGCTTTGCGGCTGGGGACGGACAGAATCATGGCGGCGCTCTGCTGGATTACGTCCCGTTGAGCGGAATGTCGGCAAGCGATGGGCAACCCGGCCGCAATGCCTGCTCGATCAAGGGACGCAGGGCGTCCGAAAAGCGCTGCTGGCCAGCGCAAACGCGATCATCGCTTTCGCGCAAACTGCGCCAGTGTAAGAGCCGGCGTTGAGCTCCAGCTCCAGGCCTCGCGCTCCTGGAGGGCCGACGATTGCAATGCTATGGCTGTAGGCTTGCGCCGTGCTGACAAATCCCGAGCGAAGATCCAGTCGCAGATCTGCATCCTGCCACTGCCGGCCCCCGCTTTGTGCGTCCGCAGGGCTTTGGCAGACGCTCAGGCCCATGAACAGACTGCAGACAATTGCCCTGAATTTGCGTCGAATTGAGAACATTCGCTTGCTTCCCATGCAGACGGCTCCAAAATACTGGTTGCAATCGCTTCTTGCCAGAACTGGCTGCTGGACGTCGATTGCAGATTCATCGATGAGGCCGAAAAGAGCATTACTTATTCTAGTAGTTTGTAGCAGTCTGTGCGGGGCGTTGCAATGTTCCAGCAGCGAAGATGGCAGCGACGACTTTCTGACCTTTCTCGTCGCCTACTTGATCATCGACAATCCGCCGCCCGTACAACTCTATGTCAACCGAGCCGCCAATGCGCTTGATGCCTGGCAAATTGGACTGCAGACCGGTCTCAGCGCCAGCGGTCGCTCTACGATCAGCAGCTTTCAGTACAATCCCAAGAACTGGATTACAGTAGCCGGTTCGACCTGTGCCGCCAAAGGGGTGCCTGGGGATATGCAGGGCAGCAATTGTCCGCTTTCTGGCGGTGTGATCGGCGTTTGCGCCACGCGCTACTACACCGCAACAGGCGAGATTGTCGATACAACGGCCGTAATGCTGGACACTTTTCAGCAATCAGCTTCATCCGTGGAAGCGCAATCCGTCTTTACTCATGAAGTGGGCCACTGCCTGGGCCTCAAGCATACTGCCTCTACGCTCAATATCATGTATCCGGACACCTCTGGCGCCAATACGCCCAACGCCGCTGAGCTGGCTGCCGTTGCCGACGGCTATTCGCCGGTCGGGCCTCCCAGCGTAGCCAACGGCGACAATTTCTACCAGGGCGGTGCTGGCGGTCCTTATCTCCGGCAATTCAGCTTCCCCTCTTACTACGCCTCCGGAACGATTGGTTCGCGCTTTACTGTCGAAGGCTCAAGCGCTCAGTCCGAAGATCCGCCGCCGGGTCCGCCTGTGGACGGCGTGGTTACTGTCTGGCATCTGCTATATGCCGATGGTCGCGAGGAAATGCGAAGCTTCGACACACAAGGCCGACGCCGCTTCTCCGCTTATTTCGCCTCGCTACCGCCGCGCTGAATCTGCGCGGCGGCGCAGGTCAAATGACTGCAGGTCGTCAGGCCAGGGCGACGAAAACGGCAAAGAACCCATCGCGAAAAACCAGATCTGCGTGGCGAAATCCAGCAGCGCGCAGCCAGCCAAGCTGTTCCTCGACCGTGGCGTTGCGGTCCAGTTTACGCCGCTCCTGCGACGCAGCAATTGCCGCAGCGCTGAGGTCCGTAGCCCGTACCTGCTCCAGCCAATCCTCCTCAAATCTCCGTTCAAACCAGGCGCCGCTTCCGCGCGCTTGATCGACATTGACAAAGCGACCGCCGGGCCGCAACCAGCGATACGCTGCAGCGAAGAGCGATTGCTTTGCTTCATCCTCCAGGTGGTGGATGGAAAGCGCAGAGGCGACCAGGTCAAATTGCCCCCCTTCCAATGCCTGGCGATCAGCGTCGCTGCTGTAGTCGCATTGCCGTAACACAACGCGCGCATCGCCGGCAAAGCGTCGGCCGGCCTTTTGCAGCATTTCCGGCGAGGAATCGATCAGCGTAAGCAAAGCCGCCGGATGACGCTGGCGAAGCATGGCGCTGAACATTCCTGTTCCACAGCCCAGCTCCAGGATGCTGGCCGTGTGTGTTTCGGATTCCGCAAATTTAAGACCTGCTCCGTAAAAGGCATCGAAGCAAGGAATCAAGCGCCGTCGTTCCGGATCGTAGTAGGCGGCATTGGCCGCCCAGAGTCTGGCGGCATTGGAGGGATTCATAGAGTTCTCCTTCTGCAAATGGCAGAGGAATGGTATGGCACGCTCCGAGTCATAATGCAAATAGATATGTCCTATTCTTACTATGCCTATTTGTAATAGCTCGCTGCAGCGAACTTCATGCCCTCTTCACTCCCGCTTCATTGCGTTCCCATCTTCACTGGCAATGCTGGATCGTGACGCAGCGTCCGCGCTGCGCAGAGGAGCAAGCGCATGAACTTCTACTGGAATGACTGGAGTCCGCTGAACCTCAGCTACGACCTGGCTTTTGTAGGAGGATTTGGCGTCGTCTGGCTGCTATGCGCACTGCTATTTCGCGGCCTGCGCGGGCCAGCGCAGAGCGCCGGACGCAGCGCTCTTTTGGCCTTTGCCTTGCATTTCCCGCTCTCCATGATATTCATAGCGGCCCGTCCGCACGCTGGATTCCTCGTGGTTCACTACTTTTGGACCATGCTGACAGCGGCCCTGCCGCTCAGCTGTATATTGATAGCTCGACGCTGGTCAGGTGCGGCGCGCGCCGCGCTGGCCCTGGCGGCATTTGCCTTGCTGCTGCTGAAGCTGTACGCGGAAGCGATTGAACCCAGACAGTTGCAGACCGATCATTTCGCAATTGAGGATCGGCGCATCTCGGCGCCAGTAAGGATCGCTCACATTACGGACCTACAGACCGACGGCATTGGTCCGATGCACTGGCAAGCTCGCCAGCAGCTGCGCAGTTTTCAGCCCG
>JAIBBN010000021.1 GCA_019694655.1 Leptospirales bacterium | reverse complement strand
GTTTGAGAGGCGTTCCTAAGCGAGGAGACATTCGCCCGTCAGCAAAAGAAAAGAAGAACATAGCTTTCGACGGCCGCATTGCGCGAAACGCGCGAGCATGACGGGCCTTTCGTTTAACTCAATCTGTCCGACTTCGCCTTCCTGGTCAATCCCGTTGCCTATCCGCCTTCGTCTTGTCCGCACTGCGCAGCAAATAGGCGATTTCGTATTGTCGCACTCCCTTGTTGGTTATGCGAACTTCGGCCGGGTCGCCGGCTTTAGTCGTCCAGCGGCTTGTGGTTCGACTTCGCCAGCAGGCTGTAGCGATCCTTCTTTCTTTTTCCCTGGCGCACTCGGATTGCGCGGCCGTCCAGATCCGATCGGCGCAATGCGACTACTTCGCGGACGCGCAGCCCGGCCGAATAGCAGAGCGCCGGCAGCAGTCGATGCTTACCGTTGTCCATTGGCAGCTCGAATCGATTGTCAGCGACTCGTCTGGACTCCGGCAAAGCAAAACTGAGCCGCTGATGGACGTCGCTCCCGGTATGTTGTCCGATTTCCAGCTGCGCCTGCTTTGGGCGCCGGTAAATCAGTAATTCGCTTCGCTTTGAAGGGCGGCCGGTCGGTCTCCGCCGATGCAGAACCATGTCCTGCTTGCGGTCGTCAATGCGGCCCCCATCGCCGCCCGCTGCGGACACAGCTTCGCCAGGTGAGTCCCAGGCCTTTTTCCGCCCCCTCACTCACCCGCCTTTGCGTCCAGGCGAGATTCCGAGGCCCAATTCTATTATCAACATTTTTACCAGTCGCTGTGTTGTTATTCAGTTAAACATATCTCCCGGGCCCGCCGGCGCCGCGGGAAGGCGCCTCATTTATAAGCAAAGATACACTAATTTGTGGGGGATTGAGGCCGGCTGCAGCGGCGGGCGATTGCCTTTGTGCAAAGGCCCGCGCGCTGCGCTATAGTTCAGCGATTGCGCGTCGCTCCGCCTGTCGGGTTGAGGCAGATCACCTTCTGGCTGGCGCCCTCGATGGCGTAGGCCGGCATGTTGGAGTTGGTGCTGCAGATCTCGCCGCTTTCGCCAAAAAGGATATCGCGCATGTAGGTGACGCGCGTCGGGCTGGGGTAGGCGGTGAAACTTCCGCTGATTGGATCCAGTCGAAAGATGCGATCAGAAAGATTTGATGTGATCCACACCATTCCGTTTTTGGGATCAATGCCCAGCGCATAGGGCGTTTCGTACTCGCCTTCTGCCAGCAGCGGCAGTTTGTAATGCTGGAACTGGCGCGTGCGCGTATCCAGTCGCATGATTGTGCCCTGTTCAAAAGATGGAATCCACAGCATTCCATCCGGCGCAAAACGCAGGCGACGCGGTCCGCCCAGCGGACTTTCAATCTCCTCGACTTCCAGCGTCTCCGGATCGACGCGGCCAATGTATCCCGAGTACAGCTTGCTGTACCAGATCGAACCATCCAGCGGACTCACGTCGATGCCGTAGGGCAGATTCAAGACGCGTCGTCCCTCGCCGCTGACCTTGTGGTGCGAAAGGCTCACCTGAAAATTCTTCTGTGGAAACCAGCTGGCCACTTCCAGAATTGTGGGAACCAGCGCATCGCTCAGCCAGCGCCACATTCCGTGCGAGGGCAACTCGATCATCGTAAACTGCTGCGTGCGCGGATCAAAGCGGCCAATCTTGTTGGAAAGCGCCACGGTAAACCACAGCATGCCTTTGCGGTCAAAGCGCAGCGTGTGCGGATAGATTGCATCGGGGATGGGAAAAATCTGAAAGGCGTGGCTTACTGGATCAAAGGACATGACCTCCGCTGCCAGCGAATTGGTTGTCCATAGCTTACCATCGGGACCGACCTGGATGCTGTGCGGACCGTGGCGCGCGGCAAAAGTGCCCAGCGGACGATAGGCCCCGGCAAACATGCCGCCCAGCGGCAGCTCGGAGGGCGGCAGATCGTAAGCAACGATTGTATTTCGGGCGCGGTCCACCTCGTAGATGCGGTCTTTGCTCATGTCCACGGCGTAGACCCGGCCATTGGGATGCAACTCGGCATCGTGCAAAAAGGAATCGGCCTCGCCAAGCTTCCATTCGGTGATCTGCGCCGGCTGCGCTGCCGCATCCAGCTGGTGCGACTGGCGGTCGGTCACTGGCGCGCCCTGAAAATAGCGGCTCAGCGTGCCGCGAAAGGCTTCTTCATCCGAACTGGTGATCAGCGCTCCGTAGCCCTGCATGCGATCCAGCGTCGTCTGCCAGGTCTCCTCATCCTTGACGTTGCGCGTCAGGGCGTTGCCAATCTGGTGGCAGTAGTGGCACTGGCTGACAAAGTTGTTGCGATGCTCCGGCGACTCCCACTGCAGCGTCGCGGCGTGGGCGCTGGCCGCAAGCGCATCGGAGCGCTGTTGCGGCGTGGCGTCGCGCAAGGTCAGGGCGCCGCCCTCGTCGGCCTCGGCATCGAGAAATCCTGCGTGACGCGCCCGCAGCCGGGCGCGATCGTTCAAGTTCAAACTGAGTCGGTAGCTTCCGCTGCCGTTGGTGTAGCAGGACTCGGCCACGGCGCCCTGAAAGGCGGTGACAATGGCCCCGGCCACGGCGCGACCCTGGGCGTCGCGCACCGTACCCTGCAGCGTGCGGGCCTGCAGCGTGGCGCTCATGCCGAGGCCGAGCGCTGCCAGCAATAAGGTATTCCAGATCGTTTTCATCGAGCGGCTCCTGAATTGTTCTGTGTAGCGCGACTGGATGCCTGCAATTGCGCCGGATAGGGAATACTGTAGAGCCCGCGCGAACTCTTGCGAAAGTTGGGCAGATAGATTTCGCTTCGGCCGGGAACGGCCACGGAAATTTCCTGCGGGCCCTCGCCTTCATACTCCGCATAGTAGAGGGCCTGCGATGCATCGGGACTGAGCGCCAGCACGCCGGTCTGGTGCGGAATGGGCAGCAGCGATTGTGGAACATTGAGCAGCGCATACTTCAGCCAGAGATTGCGGTGCGCAAAGGTAATCAGGCCGGTGCGTTTTTTGATGATGCCAATCCAGATACGACCCTCTGCATCGCGATCCATGCCATCGGGCATGCCTGGCAGGTATTCCCAGAGCGTATCGTGCGCGCCGGCGCGCGGACCGTTCAGAAAAAGTCGATCGATACGAAACTTCGTGGTCTCGGTGATCAACAGCGACTGTTCCTTTTCGTTTCCCTGGCCCTCGATCAGGATGCCATCGATGAAGTTGAAATCTCGGGCCGCCAGCGCTAGCGTGCCAGCGCGACGATCGAACTGCCAGAGCAGGCCGTTGCGCGCCAATGTGATCGCTTCGCCAAAGGCGCCGCCGCCCATCGCCGCGCCGGCATAGGCGTAGGGCGTGGTCATGTAGATGCGCTGGCCGTCGGCGGAGACGGCCAGGTCATTGCAGAAGGCCATCGGCGCGGAGTTGCTGTCGTTGAAGTCGGCCACGGCAAGCGCCGGCGCTTCTTCCGGTCGATAGACCTTGCCGCTGGCGCCCGGCGCGGACTCATAGGCCGGCGGAATCAAGGTCCGCGTTAACACCGGCTGCACTGTGCGTGTCGAAAGACGCAGTTCGTAGAGACCGACTTTTGCATCCGGCGCCTCTGGCTCGCCGTGCAGTCTGGATACGCAAGCGTAGATGCGATCCGGGTCGCCTGGATCGCGCACTGCGCCGGCGGCGATCAAGGGCGTCTTTGCAAAGCGTTCGGCGGCGCCGCTTGCCAGATCGATCTTCCAGAAATAGCCATCCATTCCTGTGGCAATGCCAAATCCTCTGTCTTCATAAAGTATCAGGTCGTCAAAGCCAGGGACTTTGTCGCCGCGGTGTCGTAGATGGCTGGCAATGTCGTCGGCTGCGGCGCGCACGGCCTCGATGCCAGAGGGCGTGGGCCCGATGTCGTAGGACTCGGCCATCACCAGATGGGCGCGCTCGGCGCGCGGGTAGTAGAGGTAGCCGCACAGCGAAAGCAGCGCAGCGGCAAGGACTGCAAGAACCCGTTTCATGGGCTGCAGACTAGCATGAAGCGGCAGCGCGACGCTTGAACGAATCTTGCGCCGCAGGCAAAAACTAGTCGGCCTCCAGGCGCTCCATGATCTGCAGCATGCCGGCCTCGCGGGCGCGAAAGATATCGGAGGGTCGCATGCCAAAGTTCTGTTGAAAAACGCGGCTGAAATGCGCTGAATCAGCAAAGCCGGCGGCGTGGGCGGCCTCGGTCAGCGTGCCGCTGCCATCCAGATAGCGCGCCGCAGCGCGCAGGCGCAGCCACAGAAAGTAGCGACGCATTGGCAGCCCCAGGTTGCGTTTGAAAAGGGTCATCAGTCGATTGGGCGAAAGCCCCTGTTCGCCAGCCAGCGCGGCCAGCGAGGGACAATCCGGAAAGCTGCTGCGGATGCGCTGCAGCACCGTCTGGATGCGCAAATCGAGGGCCGGCGCCTGCTGCGCCTGACTGGCCAGCATGCCTGCGGCGCAGCGCTGCACCGTTGCCCGGTCGGCGCGTCCCTCGAGAATGGCCTGCATATCAAGGTGCAATGTGGCAAACTCGGACGCCGCCAGCTCCTGCACGCGCGTCAGCGAAAGTCCGCCCAGCCAGGGTCGAAAGGCGGCGCAGTCCGGATCGACAATCAATACCGCCATGCGCGTGGAAGGCGCCAGGGTGCGATGTTCGAGATTGGGCGGCACCAGCGCCGCCCGGTATTCAGCGCGGCTGCGTCGCGTTTCCAGCAGAAACGGTTCGGCCACGCTGACGGCAATCGAGGCGCCAAAATGACGATGCCAGCCGGTATGATTGTGTGTGGTCGCATAGAGAGTGCGATCTCGCCACAGATACACGCGTCGCTGCGCATCGTCGGTCACTGCTTCGAATCCCCCGCCGCTCAGGCCGCTTGCTAGCATGGGACGGGCGCGCTGTCTATTCTACTTCGCGCCCTGTCGTGCAATGATTGCCGTCGCCGCCGCCTTGATCCAGTTGACGCCGTGAGCGAAATCGTTCGGTACAACTTTCCCACCGTGATCCATTTTGGCGTCGGCGCTCGCCGCAATTGCGCCGCCGCCCTGCAGCAACGCAACTGCCTGCGCCCGCTGCTGGTCACCGATCAAGCCCTGGCCAAGCTGCCCATCGTAGAGGAATTCAGCGCACTGCTGCGCGCCGCCGGACAATCGCTGGCCATCTACGATGGCGTCATTGGCAATCCAGTGAAATCACAGGTCGACCTGGGCGTGGCTGCATTTCGCGCCCACCAGTCCGATTGCATTGTGGCCTTTGGCGGCGGGGCCTCCCAGGATGTGGCCAAGGCCATTGCCTTGATGGCCGCTCACCCAGGCGACCTTTTCGACTACGAGGACGGTCTGCCTGGCGCTCGCCCGGTGGATCAGCGCCTTCCGCCGCTCTTTGCCCTTCCTACCACCGCCGGCACCGGCAGCGAGGTGGGCCGCAGTGCAGTGGTCTCCGAGGATAGCAGCCATCGTAAGAAGATCATCTTTTCGCCGCGACTGCTGCCGCTGGAGGTCTTTGCCGATCCGGAGCTGCTTGTGGCCTTGCCGGCCGGCGTCACCGCCGCTACCGGCATGGATGCCGTGACCCATCTGGTGGAGGCGCGCATTGCCCGCGGCTATCAACCGCTGTGTGACGGCATTGCCATGGAAGGCCTGCGACTGGCTTCGCTTTCGCTATCGGCCTGTGTCGACTTTGCGCGCGCTCACGTCGCGGCCACGCCGGAGCACCTCCTGGCTCGCGGCCAGATGCTCAACGCTTCGATGATGGGCGCCGTCGCCTTTCAAAAGGGCCTGGGCGTGACGCACTCCCTGGCTCATGCCCTTTCGACAGTCTACGACCTGCACCACGGCCTGGCCAACGGCATCATGATCGATTACGCCATGGAGTTCAATCTGCCGGCGGCCAAAGAAGAGTTTGCCTGGATGGCAAGGACCGTCGGAGCGCGGCGTCCGGATGCTGGCGGCTTTGTGGATTGGTTGAAGGAGCTCAAGGCGACGGTGGGAATGCCGGCCGGACTGCGCAGCCACGGACTTGACGATACGCGCCTCAACGAGCTGGTCGACGTGGCCCTGGCCGACGGCTGCCATCCGCTCAATCCGCGCAGCGTCTCGCGCGCCGATTTTGAAGAGCTGTATCGCAAGGCTTTTGCGGCCTGAAGAAAAAAGCGTAGCAGTCGGCGCAGCAGATCAACTTGCTGGAAGGGTATGAGCGACGTGCTCCTGCGCATTGGCATCAGCGCCTCCTTCTTTCATCCGGACCCGGAGCGTAACATCTTCAAGGGCAAGCGTCTGCTGTACCTGGAAGAGTCGATGGTCCACTGGGTCGCCAGCCAGGGCGTGTTGCCGATCATGGTTCCCACCAGCAATGCCGATCTCAAAGCGCAGCGCCTGGCAGCGGAGCTTGATGGCCTGGTGCTGCAGGGCGGTTCCGATCTGGCGCCGGAGAGCTATGGCGAAACGGCGCTGCGTCCGGAGTGGAGCGGCGACCGCTTTCGCGATCTCTATGAAATCGAACTGGTGCGCGCCTTCCTGGCGCAAAGCAAGCCAATCCTGGGCATCTGCCGCGGTCATCAGCTGCTCAACGTGGCGCTGGGCGGCAGTCTCTACCAGGACATTGCCACCCAACAACCGCAGGCGCGTCTGCATCGCGACCACGGACAGTACGACAACTTACGCCACCACATTCGTTTTGAAGCCGGGGCCGATCTGGCGCGCCTCTATCCCGGACGCGAGGGCGGCGAGATCATTACCATCCACCACCAGGCCATCAAAGAGCTGGGCCGCAATCTGCAGGTCGAGGCGGTCTGTGTCGAGGACGGCATCATCGAGGCCATTCGTCTGACGCACAATCCAGAAGGCGCCGAGCTGCCGCTGGTGCGCGGCGTTCAGTGGCATCCGGAGTTTCAGCGCACCGAACAGCGTGAGCTGCTGCCGGCCGCGCCCTTGCTTGGCGAATTTCTGAAATCGGCGAAAGCGCGTCGCAGCGCATCGAAAGCGAGCGCTGCTTTCGTCTCATATCCAGGAGTTTCTGGATGAGCGCCGCGCGCCTGCTTCGCATCGTCAATCCCGCTAGCGAACAACTCATCACCGAACTGGAATGCGATGATTCCCGTTCGATCATTGAGAAGTACAATCGCGCCATGGCCGCCCAGCTGGAGTGGTCGGCCACCAGCCTGGCCAGCCGCCAACAGATGGTTCGCAAATTCCGGCAGCTACTGGTCGACAGGCGCGAGCTGCTGGCGCGCACGCTCAGCGAGGAAATGGGCAAGCCCATCCGTCAAGCGCGCGGCGAACTGGAAAGCGTGCTGGGGCGCATCGACTTCTTTGTCGATCACGTCGATCGCGTACTGCGCGGCGAAACGGCGCTCAGCGCCGCTGAGGCGCCCGACGGTCGCACCGAAGAACGCATCACCTATGATCCGCTGGGCGTGGTGAGCTGCATCTCCGCCTGGAATTATCCCTATTTTGTGGGCCTGAATGTTATCCTTCCGGCGCTGCTTACCGGCAACACGGTGCTTTATAAGCCTTCCGAATTTGCGGCGCTCAGCGGCCTTTCCATCGCCGAATTGCTCTATCAATCCGGCGTGCCCGACGAGGTTCTGATCCCAATCATTGGCGACGGTTTTGCCGGACAGGAATTGCTGAAATACCCCACGGGCGGCGTCTTTTTCACCGGATCATACAAAACCGGTCGCGCCATCGCCGACATCTGCTCGCGGCGCTTTACGCGCCTGCAGCTGGAGCTGGGCGGCAAGGATCCGGTCTATGTCTGCGACGATGTCGATATTGCCGCCGCCGCCGCCTCCATTGCCGATGGCGCCTTCTACAATACCGGACAGAGCTGTTGTTCCGTGGAGCGTATCTACGTACAGCAGTCGATCTACGATCGCTTTCTGGAGGCCTTTTGCGCCGAAGTAAAATCCTATCGCATGGGCGACCCGCTATCCGAGGAAACTTACATCGGTCCGGTGGCCCGTCAGGGACAGCTTGGCGTACTGGAACGGCAGAGCAGCGACGCCGCCGCACTTGGCGGGCGCCTGCTGCAGGGCGGCAAGCGCGGCGCGGGCCCCGGCTACTTTTTTGAGGCGACAGTTTTTGCGAACTGCAATCACCAGATGGAACTGATGCGCGAAGAGAGCTTTGGCCCGATCATTGGCCTTGCGCCGGTCAAGGATGACCGCGCGGCCATGAGCCTGATGGCCGACTCGCGCTACGGTCTGACGGCCAGCGTCTATTCCGGCGATGGCGAACGCGCCCAGGCTGTTCTATCGCGACTTAACTATGGCACGGTTTACTGGAATTGCTGCGATCGTGTGAGTCCGCGCTTGCCGTGGTCCGGACGCAATGATTCCGGCATGGGCGTTACGCTGGGCCTTGAGGGCATTCGTTCTTTTGTTCGTCCGCGCGCCTGGCATTTGCGGCGTCCCTGAGCATAGAACTGCGCTCAGCTGGCCAGCTCGCGTTTTGCGTCTTCCAGCGTATCGAAAAGGTGGATTTCGTTGTTACGAATCACAGCGGCCAGTACGCGTCGCAGGCTGCTGCGCAATCCAGTGACGGCAAAGCGGCCGCCATATTTATGGATGTCATTTTGCAGCTTGAACAGCAGCGCAACGCCCGAGGAGTCCAGAAAGGAGGTCTCGGCGAAGTCCAGAATCACTGCCTTTGGCTGACTGGCCAGCGCTTCCATCAGGGTCATCCGAATGTCCGGCAGGATGAACATGGTCACCTCCGACTCCAGACAGCGCACCACCAGGCCGCCAGGGAACTCCTCCAGCTGCAACGCTTGCGACTCTTCCAGATCATCTTCCATAAAGCACACGGACCGCCAGGTTCCATTTTTTTAAGATTGTGACTCCAGGATGCAAACCATTATTTCGTTTTTTTTCTCGCCGCAGCGGGGCCTTCGATCTGCGCTGTTGTGGCCGCTGCGCCATAAACTGCGCAAGTTGTTGACATTGATGATTTTACAAGCTCGCCCGGCCCGTCCCGCGGCCAATCTTCCGTTTGCTAAGTATGACTATATGAATTTTTCCGCGCTGGCGGCTTGCTTCTCAGGGAGAACGGCCCGCTGAGCCTCTCCGGCGCAATTGAGGCGCGCTTGCGCCTGCTGTCGTGGCTGGACCTGGCGCTGGTCTGGCTGCTGCTGCTTCTGGAGCCTGTGCTGCGCCACGCCTTTTACTTCTGGCTCAGCCCGATCGCCGAATACCGCCAGCAGTCCCTGAGTTTTCAGGAGATCTTTCCCTACTTCTATCCCGGCGGCGAAATGACGCCGCTGCACTGGCTGGCCTTCCTGATTCTGCTGACCACGGTGGCCGGCCAGCTGCTGCTATTGCGCGGCAAGCGGCCTGGCCTCTGGGTTTATGCCGGCGCGCTGTTTTTTGTCAGCGTGCATTGCGGTTCGCTGCTGTTGCGCGCTGTTCTTGATCTCAGTTTGCAGCTGCGCGCTCAGCAAACGATTGCGCCGGAGGCCGGCGGCTACTACTGGTTCTATGCTGTCCTGCTGGCGCTACAGTTGATTCGCGCCCTCTACAATTTGCTGTGCTACCTGGCCTGGCGAGTATGGCGCCAGCGATTGCCTGCGGCGCAAGCGTCGGATCTTTGACGGCCCTCAGGCTGCCGCCGATTCTTGCGGGGCGCCGCCGGTCTTTTGCAGGCGATGCACAATGGCGGCGCCGCCCACGCCCTTCAGCGTCGCTTCCACGCGCTGTGATTGGTAGCCGCGCTCGTCGAGCAGTTCGGCAATGCCTGGCGACTGGAAGACGCTCTCGCTGATCCAGATTTCGCCGGCGCTGGCCAGGCCCTGCACGCGTGCGGCAATGTTCACCGATTGACCGAAGTAGTCGATGGCGCTGTTGCTGTTTACGGCCAGCGAGGGTCCCTCGTTCAGTCCGATCTTCAATCCCAGCGAATAGCCCAGCTCGCGCAGACGGCCATTGAAATCATCCATGGAGTGCATCATCTGCGCTGCAGCGCGCAATCCATCCAGGGGCTGCGAAAAACTGGCCATGATGGCGTCGCCCATCGTTTTGACAATGGCGCCGTTATTGGCGCGCACCGCCTCGGTCAGGATGCGGAAGTGGTCCTGTACCAGCTGGTAGGCGGTGTGATCGCCGGCGCGATCGTACATCTCCGTGCTGCCCTTGAGATCGGTAAAAAGCAGCGTCAGGCTTTTGACGCTCAGATTCAAATCCTTGCTGAGCGTCTGTACGCGAAACAGATCGCGGAAGCTCTGGTTGTTGAGCAGCATCTTAGCCGTCAGGAAGGGGACCTTCTCGCTGGGGTGCTGATCGAGAATCTCATGCAGCCGCGGAAAATTGGGCTTCAAGACCAGAAAGCTGCGTCGCACGCCGCAGAGGTTGCGCACGCCAATGCGCAATTGCTCGCCGCTGACCTGTACTTCTGGATGCGAGAAGTGACGATCGAGCATTTCGATTTCCTGTTCGGCGATGCCCTGCAGCTGTTCGCCAAAGTTCAGGATCGACGGCGAATGATTGTCAATGCTCAAGAATTGATAGGTTTCTCCCGGTCGCGCCCGCAGCTCCACGACCTTGCGCTGTTCCGGTTCCAGCACCACGAAGGACTTGATGGCCTCGGCCTGGTAGGCCTTGAGATCAGGGTGACGCTTTAGATTGTCGGAAAAAAAATAACGGCGGTGGTTCTCGCGGCTGGCATAGGGATCGATGTCCAGGCTCTTGACTGCCGGGTTGATGCTGAAGGATACCTCGACCTGATCGTCCAGGTTGCTGTCGACGTCGATGTTGCAGATCGTACAGTGAAAGGACCTGCTTTCCACCTGATCGAGGGCCTCATGGCTGTGTTCGCGCCCGCCGCACATCGGGCAGATCATGTTGTAGGAGAAATCCATCAGACCAATGCGGGCGCTGTGCACGAACAGATCCACGGCCTGAGCCGTCGGAATTGCATGGCGTTGGGCAAAGGAAAGCGGATTGATTCGAAACAGGGACCAGTCGTCCAGTGATTCCAGGACGGCGCCAAAGCCTTCGATATCGGCATTTTGCAGGGCAGGGAAACTGCACAGGTTGTCCAGTCTGAGCTTGAGCAATGAGTGATTCCACATAGGGCTTATCCGGGTTTCCTTGCCTGCGGCGGCGACGCGATCACAGGCGCAACTCTCTTCCAATAGAGCATAACACATGAGAATGAAAGCAACCAGCAATGTTACAAATTTTCACCTCTGGCGAGCTGCCCGCAGAATGCGCCCGGCGGCGCTGCTGCTGTTCCTTTTGCTTTCAGGCGGCGCGCTGGCGGCCCAGTCGGCCGGCGCTGGCCCCGCACGTCCAGGCGCAGCGCCGACGGCGCCGCTCAGCGAGTCGCAGAAGATTGAGGCGCTGATTCAGGCGGTCGCTTCCTCCGGCGCCAGTTTCTACCGCAACGGCAGCTGGCATCCAGCAGCGGCCGCTGCCGAACACATGCGGCTGAAGCTATCGCGCTCCGGCGGACGAATCCAGACGGCGCGCGATTTTATCCGCTACATTGGAACCAGGTCCAGTCTCAGCGGCGAGGAATACCGTATCCGCATGCCCGATGGCCTAGAAAGCTCCAGCGCCGACTGGCTCAGGCGGAAGTTGCAGGCTCTGGAAGCGCGTCGCCAGACGCCGGACTGAACTTGCGCATTGTCAGCACCAGATAGATGCGTCCCTTATAGCTGCGCTCGCGTCGATCGCGCAGAAAGAAAATGATGATGTACTGGCGATAGAGCCCGAGGTCGATGGCCGTCAATTTGTGGCTCAAGTTCTCTGGCGGCGTCAGTTGTACGGCAAAGCCGCCATCGCGCAGCTCTTCGACAATATCTGCGGCCATCTGGTTGGCAAATTCCAGCAACACCGAGTCGGCCATGCCCTTCAATCCGGCATCGATGCCAAAGCGTTCGGCAATACGCGGCAGCAGCTTCAACTTGGTATAGCCGTCCATACAAAAGTAGAGGAAGCCGTTGACATCGCCCTCGAAACCAATGCGCGAGCAGCTTTCGTAGCAAAGGCCTTCGTTGCGCGAGGGACCGTAGGCTTCCTTGTCCGCGCTTAGGTAAAGGTTCTCTTTGAAAAAATCCTGACAGACGCGCGAAAGCGTCAGGACGATCTTCTCATCCAGCAAAGGATCCATGCTCTACAAACTCCGCCGTCGGAGCGACCGGGGCGTAGACCCGGAAACTATTGGGACCTTCGGACCGCGCCTGTTCCAGCGCCGCGCCGGCGCGCCGAAACCACTCCAGCGGGGATTCCACATCGTCTTCCAGAATAGCGCAACCAATTTGCAGTTCGACGGTTTCGCGCTCGCCGAGATCGCTGAGGTATTCGGAGAAGCGTCGATCGATTTCTCCTTCCATCGACTGCGGGCCCAGCAGCGCAAAGACATCGGCGGCAATGCGATACAGGCGGCGATCGCCAAAGCGTCGGCGCAATTGCAATCCGCGCCAGAGCGTTTGGCCGCCGCCCTTCAGAAATTGCACCAAACTCAGCTCGCGGCGTTCGCGCAGGCTGTCGCGCAGCGCAAACTCGTGTCGCAAATCGCGATGAAAGGTCATGCCGTTGTTCAGCGCCGATTGTCGATCGACTGTAGCCTGCTCGAAGACCGCCGCCTGCAGCAGCCATTCGCCAAATTTGCGAATTCGAAACCAGGCCAGGGCCAGCTCTTCCGGGCGAAACAGCGGCCGCCGGGAACTGAAACGCAGCGCGCCAATCAGGCCGCGGTGCGAGGGCAGCGGAAAAACCAGGCGCAGGCCGTCTTCCAGGGCCACGTAGCGTCCGGCTTCCAGCTGCGTCAGACAATCGCGCTCCAGATGTTCATCTTCCAGCGCCGCACCGGAAACAAAGACGCTGCCGCGCTTTTCCAGGCAGGGCGCCATATCGCCCAATCGGTTGCGCAGGAAGAGCAGGCTGTCGCAGTCCTGCAGCGCAGAACTGACGCTGCTCAAGAAGGATCGGGCAAAGCTTTCCAGATCGCTGACGCTTTCCAGAAACTCGCCGCTATCAACAAAATCATAGTATCGAAAATCAAAGAGGCTTTCGCCCGCTGGCTGCCGTAAGACGGCGGCGGCAAAATCCTGCGTCTCCGGCGCCAGTCGTGTGCGCACCGGCGCCATCACCGCCAGAAAACCGGGCAGGTTCCAGCGTTCCTGCTCAACTGCCGCATCCTCAGGCAGAGCCGCTTCGTCTTCCTGCTGCAGCGGGGCGGCGACAGCATCGTGATCGTCGCGTACTACGGCCTGCGGGATGGGCGCCGCGGCGGTAGAGGCATCCTTTGGTTTGCGCCGACGGTTGATGCGATTGAGGGCCAGCACCAGAGCCGCCGCGCCAGCGCCCACCAGGGCCCAGGCCGCCGTCGACAGCCAACGTCCGCCGCCGCCGGAACTTTGCGGCGACTGGATCATCGGCGTCGGGAGCTGGGGGCTTTGCTGCGCCCATAGCGCGCCCGCCGGCGTGGCCAGTACGAAAGCCGTAACAAGGAAGGCGCAAAGCTTCACCGATCTCAGTAACGGCGCGTCTTGCAGAGCGCTGGAAACTTTTTTGAGCCGGCCGCGCCAGCTGCCGCCGGCCAGGCTCAGCCTGCAGCAAGCGCCGTCGCAGAAAATGCTCGACCCTCGACCCTTGCTTGAAATCCTGCACGCTGCCGCCCAGATGGTGGAATTGGTAGACACGCAAGCTTGAGGTGCTTGTGCCCGAAAGGGTGTGGGGGTTCAAGTCCCCCTTTGGGCAGTTTGCATTCGTTCGTACCTTTGCAGAAATTGATTCTTCGCCAGCCTCTTCCTTACCCTACACGGCATCTCTTGCAATGAGCGCGCCCTCCTATCGCAGCCTGACGGAACGCGGCAAACACCTGATGATCTCGATCTCAGGTATCCGCGGCGTGATCCCGGAGGGACTGGATGCCGTTAACGCACTGCATTTCATTCGCGCCTTTGGCGTAGTGACCGGTAAGCGCGTGGTGATTGGCCGCGATTCACGCTCCACGGGCCCATGGCTGATGCAACTTTGCGCCGCGGCGCTGGCTGCGCAGGGCAAGGAGGTTCTGGATGCCGACCTGGCGCCTACGCCAACCATCAAAGCGGCGGTGGTTCAGCAGAAGGCGGATGGCGGAATTGTAGTCAGCGCCAGCCACAATCCGCCGGAATGGAACGGATTGAAATTCATTCAAAAAGGCGGCGCCTTTTTCGACCGCGCCGCCTTTGATCGCTGGCAGGCGGCCATCGAAAACGATGCGCCGCGCGATCTGGACTGGCGCCGCACCGGGCGGTTGCGCTCCATCGATGCCATTGGCGATCACATTCGCGCCGTGCTGCAGTCGCTGCCCAATCTGGAAGAGATCCGTGCGCGTCGCTACCGTGTATTGGTCGATGCTGCGGGCGGGGCTGGTCGCGTCGCTCTGCCGGCGTTGCTGGAAGAAATGGGCTGTGAGGTGATTCGCCTCTACTGCGATGCAACCCGCGATGGCGGCTTCCCCCGTCCGCCCGAACCAACGCCCGCTGCGCTGCGCGACTTCGGGCGCGCTCTTGCTGATAGCGGCGCCGCGGTTGGCTTTGCCCTGGATCCAGACGCCGACCGATTGGTGCTGGGCTCCGCCGGGCAGGGCGCCTGGAATGAAGAATACACGCTGCCAGTCGCTTTTCTTGGCTTGAGCGCCGACCGGGAAGGGCGCAAGCTGCGGAATAAGTATGCGATTGTAAACCTTTCGACGGCCACGCTGCTCGATGCCGTCGGCAAGTCCTTTGGCCTGCGCGTCGAACGTTCGCCGGTCGGCGAAGCCAACGTTGTGGCGCAAATGAAGAAGCGCCGCGCTGTCTTCGGCGGCGAAGGCAATGGCGGCGTAATCGATCCGCGCATTCCTTCCTTTGGCCGCGATTCTTTGAGCGGCGCCGCCCTGACCCTTTCAGCCATGGCGGCGCGCCAGAGCAGTACGCTGGATGACCTGTCGCCAGCGCTGCCGCCGCTCTTTATGGAAAAGACCAAGATGCCGCTGGAGCCGTCGCGTCTGGCGCGCCTCTTTTCCGTACTGGAAACCAGCTTTCGCGGCGCCAAGAGCGATCGTCGCGATGGTCTGCACTTGAGCTTTGGCGAGCAAAGCTGGCTGCATGTTCGCGGCAGCAACACAGAGCCGGTGGTGCGCATTATCGCTCAGGGAGACAGCGCAGCACAACTGAAGGAAGTGCTGGCCCGCGCCCGCGATGCCTTGAAGCAGGTATAGCAAATGCTGCGTATCCATCCGGCGGCGGCGATGCTTCTGGTCGCGACGCTTGTCCTTGCTCTCCTGGGTTTTCTCTATCGTCCTCTGCCGCAGGCTTATGCCACGCCGCCGCAGGATCTGCAGCGCATTCGTGATCTGGCGCGCAGCTACCGGCGCGCCGCGCTGCCGCAGGCTCTGCGCATTTACATCAGCGGACGTTGTCCGATTTCGCCGCTCTCGCCCTTCTGCCGCGGACGCGACGCCGATGCTGCTGCTGCCGCTGCGGCCATCTTTGCGCGCGGTCCATTGATGATCGACTCGGCGCTGGCAGCGGACGGTCCCGCCCGCTGTGCGACCGATGACTATGCCAGCGTGCGCAGCGCGTGGCGGCGCGATCTGGCGACTTCGCAGGCGATCCTGTTTCTGTCCGGCGATGTTCTTTCCTTTTCCGGATTTGCGGCGCTGCCCGACGTCGATGCCTGGCGCGAACATGCCATGCTTGCGCCGGCGCAATTGCACCCCGGACTGGTGCGCGATTCCGGTTTGCCGGCGCCCGTACTGGAAGCCATTCGACCGGCGGATGCGCCAACGCGCTGGGAGGCGGCGCCTGGCGTCGTTTCGCTCTGGACCAGTTCGCCAGGCGGCGACCAACGCTGGCTTTATGTGCGCACCCAGGCCGATCGCGAATACCTGCTCTTTGTCTGGCCGCCGCGACTGCATTGCCAGCAAAACGGCGGCTGGCAGGCCGGCCTGGCTGCAGAGGAGATGCGCCTGGCCTGCTCTTCGCTGCAGGGCGTGGAGAGCGAACTGCAACGTCTGGCCGCTCAGGGATTGATCCTGATGCCCATGCGCGATGAGCGCGAGCTGCGTCGGCTGGCCGCCGCGGGCCTCGTTGAGCTTTTCTGAATTTGCTTGCTGCGCTTGCCGCAGCCAGGGCCACTGCAGCAGAGGCCAGAATGGAAGTTACCACGCCAGTAGAAGCTCAGGGCATATTGCAATCGGGACGAAAAGTTTTTCTGATCGATGTACGCACCGCGGAAGAGTTTCGCGAAGTGCACGCGCGCGGCGCGCAGCTTTTTACCCTGCAACAGCTGGATGTCGATGAAATCCGCGCCGCTCGCGATCAGGGCGGATACGAAGAGAAAATTCTGGTTATCTGTCGCAGCGGCGCACGCTCCGGCCAGGCCTGCCTGATGCTCAATGCCGCCGGCATTCCGGCCATCAACATCAGCGGCGGCACCATGGAATGGCAGGCCCAGGGTCTGCCTGTAGAGCGCGGTTGAATCCGGCCGCACTCTGGCGTCTTCTGCTGGCCGCCCTTCGATTGAGGGGCAAGCGTCGACATCTGGAAAGCCTGAGCGCCAACCACGGCTATTTCTTTACTATCAAACGCACTCTATTGAAGCTACAAACCCGCTACCAATCGCTGGAGCTGGTAGAGAGCGAGGCCTTTGGTCGCGTGCTGTTGCTGGACGGCATCGCCCAGCTTTTTGAAACGCGCGAATTCCAGTACCACGAAGCGCTGGCGCATCCGGCGCTCTCGGCGCATCCTGATCCGCGAAGCGTATTGATCATTGGCGGCGGAGATGGCGGCGTGTTGCGCCAGGTCTGTCGTCATCGCAGCATTGAGCGCATTGATCTGGTCGATCTGGATGGCGAAGTAGTTGAGGTCGCGCGGCGCTGGCTGCCTGGCGTCCACGGCGGCAGTTTTGATGATCCGCGTGTGCACATCACAATTGGCGATGGCCGCCAGTTTGTAGAGGGCTGTCGCAAACGCTACGATGTTATCCTGATGGACATGACCGATCCCAGCGGTCCTTCCTGCCTGCTCTATACGCAGGAATTTTTTCGAAGCGTACGACGGGCGCTGCGCGACAGGCGCAGCATCTTCAGCATGCACGCCGAGTCGGCGGAGGATCGACCGCTGGCTTATACTTCAATTCTGCGCACCCTGCGCAGCGTCTTTGGAAAAGTGCGGCCCATGCACCAGTTCGTAGCCCAGTACGGCACACTGTGGGCCCTGGTGCATGCCAGTCCATCGATCGATGTGGCGGCAGTTCCCGCGGCGACGATCGATCGCCGACTGCGGCAGCGGCGCGTAGGGGGCCTGCAACTTTACAACGGCGCCGTGCACCATTCCATGGCCGTGAGTCGTCCCTATATTAATCGAATCGTAGAACAAAGCGATGCGCGCCTGATCACCGATGCGGCGCCCGATTTTCCGGACGCATTTGAGTAAGCGCCGCAGCCTGCGGCCTTTGCGGCGCGCCTGCGTTTCAGCTGGCGGAAGACTCGCCTATCATGCTCTGAGCGTAGTTCTGTTCGCCGATGCGGTCGATCAGGCTCAGTTGCGTTTCCAGGAAGTCGATATGCTCTTCTTCACTTTCTAGAATCGATTCAAAAAGCTCGCGGCTCACATAGTCGCTGACGCTCTCGCAATGGGCGATGGCCTCTTTCAGGTCCGGCACGGCCTCGCGTTCCAGCGCCAGGTCGCACTCCAGAAGCTCGCGCACTTTTTCGCCAATGCGCAGCTTGCCCAGCTCCTGCATGCTGGGCAGACCCTCGAGAAACAGAATACGCTCGATCAGTTTGTCGGCGTGCTTCATCTCATCGATGGACTCTTTGTGCTCATGATCGCCAAGGCGCTTCAGACCCCAGTTGTGCAACATCCGCGAATGCAAGAAGTACTGGTTGATGGCCGTGAGCTCGTTTTTCAGCGCTCGATTCAAAAACTGGATTACCCTGGCGTCGCCCTTCATGCTGCACTCCTGGCCTCAGCTGAGCAAGACGCCTGGGCGGCGTCAAGTCTGCGCTGCGACCGGCCGCAGAGAGGATTGCGAATGAGACTTAATCTTAGGGGCGAGGTTCAGCCCGCAGCGCGAACACTGCGCTGGCAGTGACCATGGTGCTCATCGACGAGATGCTCTGCAAAATCCAGGCAGGCGCCACAGCGGGCGCCCACTGGCAGGCTGGCCTGAACCTCGCGCAAAGTGGAGGCCCCGCCCTCTACCGCCTTGCGGATTTCGCCATCGGTAACGGCATGGCAGACGCAGACATACATCCTGCCCCATACTACTGAGACTCATTCTCATGGTCAAGAGGGAAAGCGGGAGTCGGGCGAATATTACAGGCCCAGGGAGGCGGCGGTGAGGATCACTTTTGAGCAAGATTTGAGCGTCCAGAGCGAGTTGGCGGATCGAACCCTGCTGGAGCACTCCCTTGAAGCCGGCATCGCTCATGCCCATGCCTGTGGCGGCCAGGCGCGCTGTTCCACCTGTCGTGTCATTGTTCTGGAGGGCCTCGAAAACCTGGCGCCGCGCAACGAAGCGGAAGCAAAACTGGCGGCGCGCAAGGGCTTCGAGCAGAACATTCGCCTGGCCTGTCAGTCCCGGGTGCATGGTTCGGTGCGTGTTCGCCGCCTGGTGATGGACGAGGAGGATCTGCAGCAGGCGCGCAGCGAGGAGGCCCCCAGCACCGGCAGGGAACAGAAGCTGGCCATTCTCTTTTCGGACATCCGCAACTTCACCAGCTTCTCCGAGCGCAATCTGGCCTATGATGTTGTTCACATGCTCAATCGCTACTTTCGTCGGATGGGTGCGGCGGTGCTGGCCAACCAGGGCGTCATCGACAAGTACATTGGCGACGGCCTGATGGCCTTATTTGGACTGGAGGGCGGCGACGAACGCGAGATCTGTCGCCAGGCGGTCAACAGCGCAGTCAGTATGGTCGAATCGCTGGGCGAGCTGAATGTCTATTTGCGCAAGCACTTTGATGTCGCCTTCAACATTGGCGTGGGCATTCACTATGGCGAAGCGATTGTTGGAGCGCTGGGACATCAGGCCAAACGTGAGTTTACCGCCATCGGCGACGCAGTCAATACCGCCAGCCGCATTGAGTCCCTGACCAAGAAAGCCGGCGCGCAGATTTTGATTTCCGAGTCGGTGATGGAGAAGGTGCGCGACGTCATCCAGCCGCGACGGGTCTTCAGCGCACCGCTGCGCGGCAAGAGCGGACGTTTTCGGCTCTATGAGCTGACGCTGCCGGAGTAGTCGCCAGCCAGATTGTCTGGCTGAAGCGACCTTGCACTATGCGATCTATTCCAGCATGGTCCGCAGCATCCAGGCCGTTTTTTCGTGGATCTGCAGGCGCTGCGTCAGCAGGTCCATGGTGGCCTGATCGTTGGCCTGTTCGGCAGCCGGGAAGGCCTCGCGCAGCGTTTCGATGAGCGTCTCGTGACCGCCCACCAGATTCTGCAGCATTTCCGCAGCCTTTGGCGGCTGGCTTTCCTCTTTGATTTTGGTCAGCTTTGCAAATTGTTCGTAGGTTCCCGGGGCAAATTCGCCCAGCGAGCGAATGCGTTCTGCTACCAGGTCGACGGCATTCCAGAGTTCAGTGTATTGTTCCATGAACAGGCGATGCAAGCTGTCAAACATCGGCCCGGTGACGTTCCAGTGATAGTTATGAGTCTTCAAGTATAGCGTGTAGGTATCCGCCAGCACCTTGCGCAGTCCGGCGCTGATTGCGGCGCGGTCGCTATCGCCAATTCCGGTATTGATCTTCATCTTTGTCTCCCGTTACAAAATAAGAATGCTTCCAATTTACGTCCAGCCCTTGTCGGCCGGCCCGCGGCGGGAGTCAAGACGTTCAATTGGAATGGTCAGGGGTCTCGATCAAGAAGCCGTGCAACATCGCCTCAAGATCGGCGGCGGCCTCTTCTTCGCGATAGGCCATTTCCAGACGCACCAGGTCGGCGACGGTCTGGGTCAGGTAGTTATCACGGTCGAAGTTCTGCAGCGTCTGCTCCAGAAAACGAATTTGTTCGCCCTGCAAGGCATGGTCCAGATACATATTGCATAGAGTTTGCAAGCCAACGGCGCGCGCCGGGCCGTCCGGGGCCTCCTCCAGGAGCTGCATCACCGAACCCATCACAATTCGACGGTAGGTAGGCAGAATGCTGGAGATCAGTTCCACTACGCCGTAGGGCGCGTCCGGAGAAAGACCGCGCACAAAGTCAACCAGCAGCTTCATGGAACGCATGGCCCCAACGTGGGCCACGGCATGGACTACCGCCGAACAGTAGCGGCTGTTGCGAATCCAGAATTTGGTATCGCGACACTCCTCAAGCATTTCGCCCAGCGCATCTAGCGCTACGCTGTCGCCCTCCGCCGCCTGCCGCGACAGATCCTGCATTGCCGTTACCAGATGGTAGCCTACGCCGGCATTCTTGACGCTGGCGATGATCTCAGCTTTGGAAACCGACTGCGGCATAGTTCAACCCTTTCCAGAGCGGCCGATTGTCAGCCAGCTTTCAACCAGAAAAGGCAAGGCCCGCAGCATTGAGAACGCGCCGGATACGTTCAGCCACCGCTTCGGCGCCCAGGATCGAGAAGAGCGTCGGCAGTTCCAGCCCCTGCATGGAGGCGGTGCTGGCCACGCGAATGGGCATGAACAGTCCGCGGCCTTTGGCGCCGCTGCGCTTGCCGGCCTCCTTCATCGCCGCCGAAAAGCCATCGGGCGTGGTCGGTTTGCTTTCGCCAATCACGGCCACGAAAGCCTGCACGGCCTCCAGCGCCAGCGGCTCATCGAGGACAGCGCGCGCGACGCCGTCGGCGATTTCCGCGTTGTCTTTAAACAGTTCGCGCACGTATGCCGGCAACTCGTCCAGCGTGTCCAGATAGACGCGCACCGATTCGAAACTCTGCCGCAGTTTATCCGGCGTCGCCGCCGCCACGGCGGCCGCAAAAACGTCCTTCTGGCAGAAGGCCAGAACCAGCGGCCAGATCTTATCGACGGGCGTTTCGCGCAAATAGCGATTGTTCAGCCAGTTCAACTTGGACTTGCGATTGATGTACTTGTGCAATTCCTCGCGCGGCAGGGATGCCGGGTCCAGGTCCTCGCTGGCGTTTTCGGTAAGGAAGAAGTCGAACATCGCCGGGCTCTTGGAACACTGGGCGACATCGAATTTGCGCGCCAGTTCGCCCTCGGGCATGTATTCCACTCCGTCGCGCGGATACCAGCCCAGCAGGGCCATATAGTTGGTGAGCGCCTCGGAAAGGTAACCCAGGTCGCGAAAGAACAATACGGAAGCGGCGCCGCGACGCTTGGAGAGCTTTTTCTTATCTGTGCCAACAATCTCGCTAATGTGCGAATAGGATGGCAGCGGCAGATCCAGCGCCTCGTGAATCATGATCTGGCGCGGCGTATTGGAAAGGTGGCCCACCCCGCGAATCACGTGGGTGATTTTCATCTCGTGGTCATCGACCACCACTGCAAAGTTGTAAGAGGGAAAGCCGTCAGATTTTACAATGATGAAGTCGCCAATCAGGCGCGAGTCAAACTTCACCTTGCCCTGTACTGCGTCATCGACGGAAATCTCGCGCGGCTCAACGCGAAAGCGAATGGCATACAGTTCGCCGGCCGCCGCTCTACGTTCGATCTCTTCGTCGCTCAGGCTGCGGCATTTGCCGTCGTATACATAAGGCAGGCCCAGAAACTTTGCTTTTTCCTGTTTCTCGCCCAGCTCCTCGTCGCTGCAAAAGCAGGGATAGGCCTGGCCCTTCTTGCGCAATTGGTCGACGTAGCGCTGGTAGGTATCCAGCCGCTCCGATTGACGGTAAGGCGCATAGGGACCGCCTTTGATCGGGCCCTCATCCTCGACGATGCCCAGCCAGGAGAGCGATTCCATGATGGTTTTTTCTGATTCCGGCGTACTGCGTTCTTGATCGGTATCCTCAATGCGAATGATGAAGTCGCCGCCCTGCGAGCGCGCATAGAGAAAGTTGAACAGCGCAGTGCGCGCGCCGCCAATGTGCAGATAACCGGTGGGCGAGGGGGCAAAACGTGTGCGAATGCGAGGCGACGTCATTTTGGAATTTCCTGAAGTTTAATATAGTTTCTGTAAGTAGTCGCGAAGTCCGCGTCTGGAAACCTGTAAAACGACAATCCAGGAATCAGCCGATTCCTGGTGAACGCGTACAACGCGAGCCGCATCCACCAGACGCCGTATTTCCTGACGTCCGTAGTCGCTGATGCGGGCGCTGATCATCGGTTCCTGCAGGAGCAGGTTCATCGCTTTGCTGCGCGCCAGCGCGGCGCCGCGCTGCAATGCGGACTCTTCATCTTCGGCAAAGACGGAAATATGCACCTGATAGGTATTGCTGGAAACCATTCCATCACGGCGGAATTCGGAGGCCAGCGGCGGATACTCCGGCTGTCCGAACAAGCAGGCGCCTAAAGACAGTGAGATCAACGCCAGGGCAAGCGGCAGGCCAAACTTCAGTAGCTTGCGCCGCCTTGCGGCGCGGCTGGCGCATTGAGCTGGCCGGGGATCGGCCGTTGCTGCTCTCGGTTCCATGGTTGATCGCGATGCTGGCGCTGCCGACCGGGCGTGGCCCGAATCTCTCGGGGCAGATCTTCGCCAACGATGCGGAAGGCCAATTTGCAGGAATCTTGCGAGCGGGCGTCCTGTAAAGCAATGTAGCCGCGCTCCAGCAGAGCGGCAAATTCGCTCTGCGCCCGGCGCAGTTCGGCCTCCGGAAAGCGGCGCGGGTAGTCGGATTCAAAGGCGCTCTGGTTGTAGCTGCTGTCCGTGGCCAGCGGCGGAATGGAGTCGCGCAAATGCAGCATAGCGCGCACAGCGCGCAACCTGGCCTCATCCAGGGCCCGCGTCAGGCAGCGCGAGCGGTCCGCGTCCAGTCCGCCGCCGCTGCTTTCCATTTGCGAGCGCCCCAGCGTTTGCAAGGTGTGACGATCGAGGAATCCTTCGTCCAGGAAGTTGTAGGCCACGCCCATGCGCTGCAATTCGGCAGAAGGCGTACAGGCGCCGGCCAGCAGCGCCGCTGGCAGCAGCAGGCTGAACATCCGCAGCTTCCGTTCTTGCCTCTGGCGCCGGCCAGGCTGTGGGGCGAGAATCATGGCAAGCGGTATGTGACGACGGCAGCTCGGAATCAAGAAGGAATATCCAGGGCCAGCAGTGTTTCTACATGCGGCGTGCGTGGAAAAAAATCAAACCAGGCGCTGCCGCTGGCGCGGTAGCCTGCCTGGCGCAATCGGCGCAGATCGCGGTTGAGGCTGGCCGGATTGCAGGAGGAATAGATCAAGCGTTTCGGTCGTCTTTGAAGTATGACATCCATTTGCGCTCGACCAATTCCCGCGCGCGGCGGATTGACCAGCAGCAGACGCGGCGCGCCCCCCAGGGGCGCCGGCTGACGATCCAGATCTTGCGCGTAGAATTTGCCCGAAAGCCCCAGACGTTTGAAGTTACGTCGCGCGTAGTGCAGCGCCTCGCTGGAGATTTCAAATCCTTCGTACTCTCCAAGTAAATCGCGCAGGGCGCAGGCAATTAAGCCAGCGCCACAGTACAGTTCGCAGCTGGTCGGCTGCCCCGGGGGAACCAGACGACGCAGCTCCTGCAGCCAGGCCGGAATCAGATAACGATTCACCTGGAAAAAGCCAAGCGGGCCAAACTCAATGCTGAAGGAATGATCGTCGTCGAGGGCGATGATCTCTTGCAGGGGCGGATCTTCAGCCTGCAGCGGTCCGTGCGCCTGGTCCTGGTGCAGGCGATAGACCAGTTTCTTGCCTTCGCCGGGGTGTGTTGCAATCCAGTCCAGCAGCTGCGGCGGAGCCAGGGCGCAGCCCTCTGGCGGCAGAGGCAGGCTTCGATTGCTGAAGGGCTCAAAGTAACCGGGGCCGTTCGGTCCGCCGTGCAATTGCAGATGATTGCGATAGCCATCGGGCGGACCGGCGAAGGCCCGCGGCGCAGCCTCGGCAAAGCAGGTGGCAAGGGCGTCAAATTCATCGAGCAGCGTTCGCTTGAGCTGCAGCTCCGCTTCGCGCTCCAGATGGCGAAAGGAGCATCCGCCACAACGCGGAAAGAGCGAACAGGAGGGGTCCTGTCTTTCGGGCGCGGATTCAACGATGCGCTCGGTCGTCGCAAAACTATGTGACTCTACAGCTTTTTGTATGCGGAGTTCAACTGTTTCTCCCGGCAGCGCGCCATGAACAAAGACGGGCCGGCCATTCGGTTCGTGCGCCAGGCAATAGCCGTTCTGAACCCACTTTTCGATGCGCAACGTAAGGCGATCGCCGACTGCGACCAAGGCGGACTATTCCTGAAACAGACGCGACTGACTTACCGCACTGCGCGCCGCGTCCTCGGGACTATCGATTGGCTTGCGGGCGAGGGCCCCGTCGGCCTGACGCTCCAGATATTCCAGCTTCTTCTCCGCCTTTTGCAGCATCTCCAGGCAGAGCTTGCGCAATTCCATGCCGCGTTCGAAGGCCTGAATGGATTCATCCAGCGTCAGCTGCCCGCCTTCCAGCTGCCGTGTAATTTCTTCCAGCTGATCGAGGGCCTCTTCAAAGCCAGGTTCTTTTTTGCGCGCTGTCATAGCCGGAGGAAAACACAGGCTTCGCGCTGCATTGCCGCGGGCAAGCGAATTCAGCGCGTGAATCGAGCGGCCAGGGCAAAGAGCTCGGAATGCGGGCTCTGCTGACGCCTGGCGAAAATGCGCTCGCAATCGGCAAAGAAACGGTCGGCGCGGTAGCGTTCCCCGCCCGGTCCCCAGGCAAAGGGCGGCGTGTAACGCGGCGCCGGACCGCCAAAGACATTGGCGCCGGCGTCAATCAGGGCCCCGCTGGGGATCATGGTGCCGATCGCTGTCTTGACGCAATCGCCGATGATGGCGCCAAGCTTGATCCGACCGCTGCTCCACGGCGCTCCCGCCGATCGCTGTCCGCGCTCCAGCTCGGCCGCCGAGGGCGGTTGTAGCGGGCGAATTTCGCCGTAGTTGTTCTTGAGATCGGACGTAGTGCTCAGCGCGCCGAGGTTTACCCAGGCGCCCAGCCAGCTGTGGCCAACAAAGCCTTCGTGGTGTTTGTTGCTGAAGTCGCCAAAGATGGAATTCTCGATCTCGCCGCCAACGCGGCATTTGGCGCCAATGATAACTCCGCCGGTGATTCGTGCATTGTCAATGTAAGCCCCGGGCCCGGCGTAGAGCGGTCCCTCCAGATAGCTGAAGGCGCTGATGCTGACATTGTCGTCCAGGATTACCGGCCCGGATCGAAGGTCGATTACGATGCCTGGCGTCAACTGAACGTTCGCATGTACATAGAGTCGATCGAGATCGCCGATCAACTGCACGCCGAGGGCCTTGAGCTCGGCGGGAGATCGCAGGGCGCCGCTAAGCTGGCCCCAGAGATCCAAATCCTTCTGCAGGCGCGGTCCGATAGCGTCCAGTGCATCGAGCAAGGGCGCCGCGGGAATCGCCGCTGCGCCGCGCTGCGTGGCCAGAATTTCGGCAGCGGCGATGCTATTGGCCTCGGCGCCAAGCAGTACGCGCGCTGGCTCCAGACCCTCAAGGCGCGCAATCGAACTTTCGTGAGCGGCATCCGGGTGGTAGTAGAAAAACTGAGCGTTCTGGTGCTTGCGGCGCAAGCGCTGCAAGGGCGAATAGATCCCGTCGCGCAACGAAAATCGCGACCGCATGCGGGTCAGCGGACGGGCGATGGCTTCATCGCCGTCGAGCAACAGAACGATGCTCATAGCTTACTCCACGGTTACTGATTTTGCCAGGTTGCGCGGCTGGTCCGGCTCGCAACCGCGATCGACAGCCACATAATAAGCCAGCAGCTGCAGCGGAACAACGGCAAGCAAGGGCGAGAGCAGCTCGGAACATTCGGGAATCGCAAAAGAGTAGTCGCTGAGCTTCGGCGTCTTCTCGTCGCCTTCGGTGTAGATTGATATGATCTTGCCCTTGCGCGCCTTGACTTCTTCGATGTTCGAGATCATCTTGTCAAAGATGTCGCTCTTTGGCGCAATACAGACCACCGGCACTTCTTCCGTGATCAATGCTATCGGACCGTGCTTGAATTCGCCGCCGGCGTAGCCGGAGGCATGGATATAGGAGATTTCTTTCAATTTGAGCGCGCCTTCGAGGGCTGTCGGATAGTTCCAGGAGCGTCCCAGGAAAATGAAGTCGCGCGTTTCGCGAAAATCGGAGGCCCACTGTTTGATCTCGTCGGCGCGCTCCAGGATTCGATCCATCTTGTCCGGCAGCGAGCGAATCTCTTCGATCAGGGCCATGCGATCGCTGCGATCGAGCATCCACTTCACGCCGCTGATGTAAATGGCGTAGAGCAGGAGGTGCATCAACTGCGCGGTATAAGCCTTGGTCGAGGCGACGCCAATCTCCGGCCCGGCCATCAGCTGAATGAAAGAGTCCGATTCGCGGGCGATGGTGCTGTTGGCGTTGTTCACGAAGGACAATACTTTTAGAAATTTGGATTTGGCCTCGTAGATGCCGGCAATGGTGTCCGCCGTCTCGCCGCTCTGGGAAATTGCCAGTACCTGGGTATCCCCCTCGGCGATTGGATTGCGATAGCGGAACTCGGAACTGATATCGACTTCGGTAGTGATCTTGGTCAGGCGTTCCAGGTACATCTTGCCGACCAGCCCGGCGTGCCATGATGTGCCGGCGCTGGTGATCATGATCTTGGAAAGGCGAATCAGGAAGTCATTGGCCAGCGTGGCTTCCGGAAAGAGAATTCGACCGGCGTCATTGCAACGCTCCTGGATCACCCGGCGCAACATGCCTGGCTGTTCCATAATTTCTTTGAGCATAAAATGCTCGTAGCCGCCGCGATCGAGGTCATTGACTGTGATTTCGATTTTCTTGAGATCCACGTGGCGCGGCTGGCGATCGCCATTCATTACATGAAGATGGTCCTGCGTGATCCAGCCCCACTCGCCGTTTTCGAAAACGTAGTGCTCGCGGGCCAGGGGTACGATGGCGGGCACGTCGCTGGCCAGAAAGGTTTCGTTGCGTCCATGTCCAAATATTAACGGCGAGCCATCGCGAGCAAAGAAGATGCGATCGGGCGCTCCGTCGTAGAGCATGACAAAGGCATAGCGGCCGTGCAGACGCTGCATCGTACGAAAGAGCGCCTCCTCAATCGTAGCGCCGGCGCGCATCTCCTGTTCAATCAGGTGCGGAATCACTTCCGTGTCCGTTTCGGAGTGAAACAGGTGACCTTCGCGGATCAATTCCTGGCGCAGTTCGTAGTGATTTTCAATGATCCCATTGTGGACGACGGCCAGATGGCCGCTGGTATCGGTATGCGGGTGGGCGTTGGCGCGATTGGGCTCGCCATGCGTGGCCCAGCGCGTGTGGCCAATGCCGGCCACGCCCTCTACCGGATGGGCCTGGAGCAGCGCTTCCAGGTCCTTGATCTTGCCGCGCTCTTTGCGCACCTGCAATTCGCCGTTGTCCAGTACTGCCACGCCCGCGGAGTCGTAGCCGCGATATTCAAGACGCGTCAGCCCCACCAGCAGAACGGAATTGACTGACTTAGAACCGATATAAGCGACGATGCCGCACATGGCGGGCACGATATTGTCCCCGCAGGCTTCGGGCAAGGCGGAAAAGCCAGACCAATCGGGGGACAGGATTGTAGTGTCGCGCTGCGGATACAGTGTCGCGCAGCGGACACGTCGGCGTAGCAGCGACTTTGTGCAGCAGCCGCGACCTTCTGTAAATTCTAAGAGAATTGACGTTTCTGGGCGCGCGCCCGTTTTTCGTCATCGCAGCGCTAACGATGGCTCGGCAGATCGCAGTGATCAACTTCAAGGGCGGAGTCGGCAAGACAACGCTGACTGTGAATCTTGCGAGAGACTGGCCCGATTTACAACAACTTACAGCCGTATTGGGCATTGCCTGAGTCTGCGCCCGGGAATATCATCGACGGGCGCAATGCATATGCCTAACTTGCTGCCAGAGCGCCTATTCCCATGCCCAGAATCGCCGCCGTTGCTTCGGCACTCCCTCCCCATCGTTACAGTCAGGACGAATTGATTGCCGCCTTTCGCGATCTGTGGTCCGAACGGCACTTCAATCTTGATCGAATCGAGCAGTTTCATCGTAACGTGCTGGTCGGCGGTCGCTGTCTGTCACTGCCGCTGGAAGAGTATCGCCAGCTGCAGGGTCTGGGCAAGACCAACGCCGCGTGGACGACTGCCGCTCTGGAAATAGGCGAGCGCGTCGCGCGCGCCGCGCTGCAGCAGGCGCAGCTGCCGGCGCTGGAAATCGATCATTTTATTTCCACAACTATCACCGGCCTGGCTGTGCCTTCCATTGAAGCGCGTTTAATGAATCGCATGCCTTTCCCGCGGCACATGAAACGTACGCCCGTTTTTGGCCTCGGCTGTCTGGCCGGCGCCGCCGGCATTGCACGTCTGCACGACTACTTGAACCACAGCGACGAGGCCGGCATGTTACTTTCAGTGGAACTCTGCTCTTTGACTTTGCAGCGCGAAGATCTGTCCATCGCCAATATTGTTTCCAGCGGACTGTTTGGCGACGGTGCGGCCTCAGTATTGATGCTGGGCGAGGATCATCCGGCAGTGCGCCCGGAGATGCCGGAGACCATCGATTCACGAGCCATCTTCTTTCCGGATTCGGAGCGGGTGATGGGCTGGGACGTGGTTGATACCGGCTTTAAGATCGTTCTCTCCTCGGAGGTCGCCAGTTTTGCAGCCGCACACCTGCGGCCCGGTATTGAGGACTTCCTGGCAGATCACGGGCTGAAACTCAAGGACATCGCTCTGTGGATCGCCCATCCCGGCGGGCCGAAAGTTATTTCGGCCATGGCAGAAGCGCTGGACCTGCCGGAGGACGCGCTGGAGCTTTCCAGACAGAGTCTGGCCGAAGTCGGCAATCTTTCCTCGGCTTCCGTACTCTTCATATTAAAGGAGAGTCTGGAGCGCAAGCGCCCGCCCCGCGGCAGCTACGGGGTGCTGGTAGCCATGGGGCCGGCCTTTTGCGCCGAGGCGGTGCTGATTCGTTTCTGAGGGGTAGGGATGCATCTATCGCAATTTGCTTTTCTGGTTTTGATCCTGGCGCTGGCCGAGCAGCGCATTGCTGAACTGCGGCTATCGCGAGACAACGAGGCCTGGATGCGTCTGCGCGGCGGGCGCGAGTATGGCAGCCAGCATTTTCGCTGGATGCAGGCCATGCACATATTGTGGTTTCCCAGTATGGCGCTGGAGTCCTTTTTCGCAACGCCGACCTTGCCATTGACTGTCATTGGCGCCGTACTGCTGCTTGCCGGTCAGCTCTTGCGCGCGGCCGCTATTCGCACGCTCGGTTCGCGCTGGTCGGTGCGCATCTACTCTCTGCCGGACCATGCGCCGGTCAGCCACGGGATTTACAAATACTTGAGACATCCAAACTACGTTGGCGTAGCCCTGGAGCTGGCGGGAGCGCCGCTGATCTACGGCGGCTGGATGACGGCCGTGGTATTCAGCGTGCTGAATGCGGCCTTGATGGCGGTGCGCATTCCAGCAGAAGTGCGCGCGCTTCACGGTCGTTGAGCAAAGCATGGGTCAACCATCGACGGAAGAGCTGCTGGAGCGCGTGCGTCAGGTGTTGCGCGAACATTGCGCCGTACAGAAAACGGCGCTTCCGGAGAGCCGTCTGGCCGAGGACCTGGGATTGGACTCCGTCGGCCTTTTGACCCTGGCGGTGGAACTCGAAAATAGCTATCGTATCCGTCTGGGTGAAACGCCGGATCAAGCGCCGCGCACCGTGGATGATGTGCTGCAGCTTTTGCTACAGCGCTTGCGCGAAGGCGAAACAGTATGAATCTGATCCAGGCGTTGCGCCGCGCCGCCGACAGCGACTATGGCGTACGTCTTTTCGGGCGCGATGGCAGCGTGGTGCGCAAAAGTTTTGCCCAATTGCTGTCCGAGGCCATACTGCTTGCGGAGCAATTGCACAAGCAGGGATTGCGCGCCGACGATGCCGCGGCTTTGATAGCGCCCACCGGTTTTGAGTTTGTTCGCGCCCTGTTTGCCCTCTTTCTGCTGAAGGCGCGACCCTTTTGCCTGGCGACGCCGCGCCTGGGACGCATGGCCGATTACAGCGGCGCTACCAGCGCGCTGCTCCGCGCCGCGGGCGCTCGCGTCGTGCTGGCTGAAGAAGCCTCGCGCAAGCAGTTGCAGAGCGCCGCAAGCGCCTGCGAGCTGGGTCTGCTTGCCATCGACGAATCCGATGCGCTCGACAATCTGCCTGATCTGGATTCCAGCCTCGCGGCCTTGCCGGGCTGCCAATCAAAGACAGAGGACATCGCCCTCATTCAGTTTTCCAGCGGCACAACCGTCGATCCGAAGCCCATCGCCCTCAGTCACGGCAATCTACTGGCCAATACGCGCGCCATACTCAGCGTTTTTCCCGGGGCGATCAGCGATCACAGCGGCTGTTCATGGCTGCCGCTGCATCACGATATGGGCCTGATTGGCGGCTTGATCACGGCCTTTGTGGCCCCTGGCGATATCACCCTGGTGCGACCGGAGGATTTTGTTGCGCGTCCGGCGCTCTGGCTTCAGGCCCTGAGCGAAAGCGGCGCCACAGTCAGTCCGGCGCCCAACTTTGCGCTGCAGATGTGCGCTGAACGTGTTCGCCAGGAGGATCTTGTCGGCCTTGATTTGAGTCGGCTGCAAATGGCGTTGATCGGCGCGGAGACGGTACACGAGGCGACGCTGCGTCGTTTTGCAGAGCGTTTTGCAGAATGTGGTTTTCGCTATGAGGCCTTCACGCCGGTCTACGGCCTGGCCGAAGCGACGCTGGCCGTTACCTTCAGCGCCATCGGTCGCGCGCCACAGGCGGCCAACCTCGATCGCACGGCGCTGGCCGAGGGCCGTGCGCTGTCCATTGCCGGAGATGCAGAACAATCGCGTCGGCTGCGCGTGGTCAGCGTTGGCAGACCGCTGCCTGGCGTAGAAGTCGAGCTACGCGACGCCAGCGCCCAGGCCGCGCCTGAGGGATCGGTGGGAAAGATATTTGTGCGCGGCCCATCGGTAATGAGCGGCTATTACCTGCGTCCAGAGGCCACAGCGCAAACGCTGCGCAATGGCTGGCTCGATACCGGCGATCTGGGATTCATATACGAAGACGAACTATACATCTACGGTAGAGAAAAGGATGTTATTATCATTCATGGCCGCAACCATGATCCGGCGATGATCGAACACGCCGTGCATGGCGCTGGCGGACTGCAACACGATCGAGCTGTCGCCTTTGCCATCGCCGATGAGCGCCGCGCTTCGGAGGGTTTCGTCTTACTGGCCGAAAAGGAGCGCGGCAAGGCCGATGCGGCGGCGCTGGCCAGAGCGGCGCGCGAGGCAATCATCGCCGCCACCGGCTTGATCCCGGAGCGCGTTGGCGTGCTGGAGGCCGGCAAGCTGCCGCGCACTACCAGCGGCAAGGTGCGGCGCGGCGCCGCCGCCCGCCTGTATCTGGCCGGTCTGCTGGAAACGCTGGCTGAATCGCGCCGCGATGAATGAGTGCGAAGCCCTGATTGTCGGCGCCGGCCCTGCCGGACTGGCCGCGGCCATAGCGCTGGCGATGCAGGGTCGTCGCTCTATCATTCTGGAAAAGTCGACGCTGCCACAGGTCAAGGTCTGCGGTCAGGGATTGATGCCGGTAGGCGTGGCGTCACTACAGCGACTGGGCGTAGTGGAGCACATCGTTCGCGGCGCATCGCGACCCTTTTATGGCATTCGCTATATCAGCTGCAGCGGTCGGCGCGCCGAGGCTTGTTTTCGCGAGGGGCCAGGCCTGGGCATGCGTCGCCAGACGCTTTCGGCTGCACTGCAGTCGCGCGCCGCACAATTGGAGCAAATCAAAGTGTACTGCTCGACTCCGCTGGAGTCCTTCGTCGCAGAGTCCAGCGGCGTTCGCCTGCAGGCTGGCGGCTTGCAGTTTCGCGCTCCGCTGCTGATCGGCGCCGACGGCTTTCGCTCGCGAGTGCGCGCCCTGGCCGGTCTGGAACGCCCGGCGCCCGGTCCGCGGCGCTGGGGCGCGCGGCAACACTTTCAACTGAAACCATGGAGCGACCTGGTGGAAGTTTACGCCGCTCACGGCGCGGAGGCCTATGTAACGCCAACCGGCGAGGACGAAGTGGAGCTGGCTTTTCTGTGGGATGTGCGTAGCTTCCGGCCGCAAGGCGGCAAAGCACAATTGTTGAGCCAGCTGCTGCAGTATTTTCCTGAATTGCAAGAGCGCGTGCAGCACGCCGCGCCGGCTGACGAGCTGGCCGCCGTCGGTCCGCTGGCGGCGCGCGCGCACAAGGTCTGTGCAGAGCGTTCTGCATTGATTGGAGATGCCAGCGGATACATCGACGCCTGTACGGGCGAGGGCATCAGCCTGGCGCTGGAGGAGGCCTTGCTGCTGGCCCAGTCGCTGGAGGGCGTGGAACTACAATCCAGCGCGCTGAGCGCGGCCCTGCGTCGCTATGCGCGTCGTCATCGCCAGGCTACGAGAAACTATCGCTGGCTTACGCCGCTGGCGCTGAGCTTGATTCGCCGGCCGTGGTTGTGGAATCCAAGCGTAGCTTTGCTTGGACGTTTTCCGCGTTTGTTTCAGCAGTTGCTGAGCTGGAATATGGGTCATTGAGCCGCCGGGATCAGAGCGCCTTGTCGTTTGCGCCAGATGTCAATGTGAGCCCTCCTGGCGCACCCAGCAGTTTTCAACATGGTCGTCGACCAGGCCCACCGATTGCATCAGCGCGTAGCAGATCGTAGAGCCTACAAAGCGAAAGCCGCGCTTTTTCAAATCCTTGCTCAGGCGATCAGAGAGCTCAGTGCGCGCCGGAATCTCGCGCAGGCTGCGAAAGCTGTTTTGCAGCGGACGGTCGTTCACGAAACTCCACAGGTAGCGCGAAAAGCTGCCGTACTCCTGCTGCACATCGAGAAAGACGCGAGCATTGTCGATCGAGGACAGAATCTTCAGCCGATTGCGAACGATGCCTTCATTGCCCAGCAGCCGCTGCACGTCCTTTGGCGTGTAGCGCGCTACTTTTTTCGGATCAAAGCCGTCATAAGCCCTGCGGTAGTTCTCTCGCTTGCGCAGAATGGTCAGCCAGCTGAGGCCGGCCTGCGCGGCCTCCAGCGTCAGCATTTCAAAGAGAAATCGATCCTCGCGTTTGGGACGGCCCCATTCCTCATCGTGGTAGCGGACGTAGTCGGGGTCCTCGCCGCACCAGGCGCAGCGAGTCTTGCCGTCGGCGTGGATTGCCGGCTCGCGCCAGCGTTGCTCGACCGGCGCCGGCCGCCTGGCGGCGGCCTTAGCCTTTTTCTTCGCCGCTTTCTTCTTCGTCGTCATCAAGAACCGCGCTTGATAAACTCCACTTCCAGCTGAGCCATCAGTTTTTGAACGACTGTCGCCGGCGTTTCGTAAAAGGGATTTTCTCTGTAGAGCTCGGCATAGCCGGCATTGTTGTACTCGTCCAGCGTACATTCGCCGTTTTCCGCCATTGCCCTGATGCGTTGCAGATGCGGCCCGGCGAACTTGATGTTTGCTGGATCAACGTAACCGGCCTTAATGAATCCTTTTGTTTTGCGATGGCAGCGGCAGGGATTAGCCTTGTTGATCAGGCCGCATTGATTTTGCATAAACTGGTAGAGATCGCTGCGGGCGCGCGACAGTCGCTGCCGGTAGGCGTCGCTGCTGATTCCAAGAATTGCGGCCGCCTCCTGCGAGTCCAGACGCATCACTTCGCCCAGCAGGAAAGTCATGCGTTGCTTGCGGTCCAGACAGAGCAGCATGCCCAGCATACAGCCCAGTTTCGCCTCCTCGATCAAGAGCTGCGTCTCGGGGTTAGACAGCTCACCGGCGCCAATCTCCTCGAACGGGACGCTGTCCAGATCGCGGCCGTAAGCCGCAAAATCGCTGACCAGCTCCTCCATAGAAGTGCGACGCATGTCGATGGCATGGTTGGCAGCAATGCGATAGATCCAGGTGCGAAAGCGTCCGCGCCTGGCATCGTACTTTGCCAGGTTGGCAGTCAGCTTGATCAAGATCTCCTGACTGGCATCCTCGGCGTCGATTGGGTTCAGGAACATGCCGCGGCAGATGTTGTAGATGTAGTCGGCGTGCATTTTGAGCAAAGCTTCCAGCGCCGCAGCCTTGCCGTGTTCAAGCGCCTGAGCAATCAGGCGCTCGCTTTCGATTTGAATAGCTTGTTTGTCTGCGGGCTGCATCAAGTCAGACCTGCTCACTGTCTCTGTTCCGCCGCCGGCAGCGGACGGAAGTGGCGGAAGAGAAGATTGCTCCGGATCGCCGCAAAGTATTTTTTGCAGACCTCGGAATTCTGAGCAAGCTGCGACGCAGCCTCCGCCTCGGCCTGGCTGCGCCATACCAGCAGGTCCATCACGACATTGGGATCATCGGAGGCCTCGAAGGACTGCCAGCTGACAAAGCCCGGCCACGACGAAATCTCCTGGCGTACGGCCGCCTGCAGGCCAGGCAAGTCGGCGCGGCGTTGCGGGTCGATGCCGACCACAGCAATTTCCATGACAGCGCCCGGCGCCAGCTGTGCGGTCCCCGGTTGCGGGCCGCAGGCGACGGCGGCCGCGGCAAGGATGGCGGCCAGCAAGAGGGCCAGGCGCCGGATTTTGATATTGTTTCGATTCACATTTGCTCCTTGAGCCTGAATTTGGCTCTCTGCTTGCTGATACGAAGCATTCCGGCCGCTGTGACAGCAGGCGCAGAAAAAAACGCACTTCTTGATGGCCGCCCAATTCTACTTGTATGCCCTGCAGTTCCGATAAGAATCGAGGGTCGAGGCGACAATGCGCAAATCTAGATTTCTTGTTCGAATAATAGCTCTGCTGGCATTGGCCAGTTGCAGTTCCTGCTTTCAGATCTTGCACGTTGTCGAGCTTCGACAGGACGGCAGTGTTGCCATTCGCTTTCGCTTCTCGATCCCTACTTCTATTTTGCGGCTTTCGCGGCGCGGCGAAAATTCGGCTGCGCCCGGCGCGCCCTCAACCGAGCGATTCCAGGAAAATCTACAGCGCTATCGCGATCGTTTGAGCGCCGATCCAGAGGTGCGCGCTTACGACACGGAACAGGAACGCGTGCTGGAGGCTTCGCTGCAGGCCATCTCCCTGAGCAGGCTAGAGGGCCTCGACGAGTCACAGGAGGATTTCAGCGTTGCGCCTGCCTATGACGCCTCCCAGAGTTCGTTGATTTTTCGCTTTGAGGGACGCAGCGCGGCCCCGCGGCCTGACCGCATCGATCCAGGCGACAGCGGCGCAACAAGCGGCGCCAATCCAGGGCAAAATGAGCAGGCGCGGCAGATTGCTCAGGCCCTGGTTGGCTCGGCGGGCTATACGCTGGTGCTGGCCGGCGGCTTTGATCCTGAAAATGCCCGGCTGCAATGCGGCGAGCAGAGCGTCGACATTCAAATCCAGCGCGCCGGCAGCGCGCACATTGTGGCCTTCCCGGTTTTTTCGCACCTGCTGGCGCATGATGGTCAGGTCTGTCGTTTGCGAATCAAGCTGCATTCCGGCGTGGCGTTGGCCGCGCACGCGGCTGACTAGATTCTCTTGCCGCGATAAATGGCGTGCGCCCTGATGGGCGCATGTTTCGCCGCTACCCGCAAGCTCTGATTCACTGGCTGCTTCTACAACTGGACCGCTATGCCGACTGGCTGCCGGAATCCGGGAACCGACTGTTGAGAGCCTGGCGGGAGCTCCGGTCGAGCCTCGCGGACCGCAAGGCCACATTGCAGCGACAGCTATCGGCGCGGATCTTTTCCTGGCGCGCGCGGATTGTCCGCCGTTTCGAACCGCTGCGGCAACGCAAGGCGCATATGGCGGCGGCTGCCAGAGCACTGCTCGGGCAGCGCGTTCGCGCTCCGCTGCAACGCTGGCGCGAGCGCAGTCCTCGAGCCTATGCTCGCGCCTTTGCCCTTGGCGTAACCACCGGCGCTCTTGTCGTCAGCGGCGGCCTGTGTTCGGTCTTTTTCCCGCGTGCGCCGGGAGTAGGAGTGCAGCTAACCCCGCCGGCGCCCTACATCGCCGGCGAAAATCGCGGACCGTCGCCCGTCATTCTGGAGTTCGGCCAGTCGGTGGCGCCGCTCGAACGAATTGGAAGAGCGGTTGATCAGGGAGTGGAACTTTCGCCGACGCATCCAGGCCGCTGGGAATGGACCAATGACCGTCGGCTGAGCTTCTGGCCGTCGGCCGACTGGAGCCCAGGTCGCCGCTACCAGGTCAGAATGGCGCCGGTTTTGCACGCCGAGCAAATCTCGCTCAATGACTACTCGCTGAGCTTCCAAATCCCGCCGCTGCACGTCACGATTAAGCGATTGGAATTCTATGTAGACTATACCAATCCCAATATCAAGCAAATTGTCGGGACGATTTACTTTAATTATCCGATCGACGTCAGCACCGTCAAGCAGCGGCTGCGGCTGGTGCAAAAGTCAATTTTGCCCGGGACCGCAGGCCGCGAGTTTTCGTTTACGTTGAACTTCAATGAATCGCGGACCGAAGCCTACCTGCAATCAGAGAACATTGAGCCGCCGGAAGAGCGCTTTCAGGTCGAGTTGCAGATCGCAGAGGGAATGCTGAGCACACTGGGCGGTGAGCCGACAGAAGACGATGCCCGTCAGGCATTGTCCGTGCCGGCGCGCGACGAACTCTTTCGTATTGAAGATGCCAGCGTGCAGGAGATCAGCGGCGAGGACCAGCAACTGGAGCGCGTTCTGGCCATCAGCACCTTGACTGAGGCCCGCGATAGCGATGTGCAAGGCGGCCTCGAAGCCTATCTGCTGCCTCGCGATCGCGCCGCGTCGCCGGGGACAGAGGCCGAGCTGCGCCATGAGTGGCAGCCAGAGGAAATTGATCCTGCGCTGCTGCGGCAGTCGCAACGCATCGAGTTAACGGCCGCCGCTGGCGAGCGGGAGTTTGCCAGGGAACATACCTATCGTTTCGCCGCAGAGGGCGGAAGATGGCTGTACGTGCGCATCAAGCGCGGCGCGCGTAACTTCGCCGGCTATACGCTACGCGAGGACTTTGTCCGGATCCTTCGGGTGGCGCCCTTTCCGCGCCGTATTGCCGTACAACAGCAAGGCGCGCTGCTGAGTTTGATGGGCGAAAAGAAGATCAGCGTGGCCGCCTCCGGGGTTCGCGCCGTAAAAATTGAAATCGATCGTGTATTGCCGGATCAAATCAATCATCTGGTCAGCCAGACGCGCGGCGATTTTCAGAATCCCTACTTTAACAGTTATAGTTTCAACGAAACCAATCTGGCGGAGCATTTTGAAGAAATCGTGCGACTGGCGCCGCCCAGCGGCGGCGAAGTGCAATACTTCGCCTTTGATTTTTCGCGCTACCTGACGCAGCGTACAGACAAGACCGGCCTCTTCTTCTTGCGACTCAGCGAGTATGTTCCCCCGGACCCGGCGGCCTCGCAAAGCGACGATAGGTCCTCAGGCGATGATTGGGATGAGGCGGAGGAAGATGAAGATGAGCGGCCGCTGGTCGTCGAGCGGCGCTTTGTGCTGGTCAGCGATCTGGGCATGCTGGTCAAAGAGGCTGCTTCCGGCGAACGCGATCTCTTCGTACAAAGTGTCTCACGCGGCACGCCGGAGGGCGACGTGCAGGTGGAGGTTCTGGGCCGCAACGGACTGCCGGTTGCGTCGGCGAAGACCGACGCTACAGGTCGCGTCAGTATTCCGTCCCTGCGCGATTTGCAGCGTGAAAAGGAGCCAACGGCCTTCTTGCTGCGCAAAGGAACGGATGTGTCCTTCATGCCTTACGCGCGCGGCGATCGGCAGCTGAATTTATCGCGCTTTGATATTGGCGGCGTGGTTGGCGCCGATCGTCCGGAAACGCTTACGGCCTTTCTCTTTACCGACCGCGGCCTGTATCGCCCGGGCGAGGAGGCGCACATTGGCCTGATTGTGAAGTCCGGGGACTGGAATCGTCGCCTGGAAGGCGCGCCGCTGGAGCTGAGCATCGTGGATGCGCGCGGCGCAGAGGTGCAACGCACTCCGTTGCGATTGAATCGCCAGGCCTTTCATGAGCTGAAATTTGAAAGCGATCCAGGCTCGCCCACCGGCGTCTACCAGGTCAACCTCTACACAATGCGCGATCAACGTCGAGCATCCTTGCTCGGCGCCGCCTCCTTTCGCATCGAAGAGTTTCAGCCGGACCGTATGCAGATTCGGGCTTCCTTCTCGGCGCAGTCAGAGGAGGGCTGGGTTTCGCCGCGCAATCTGCACGGAGTGGCGGAGCTGCGCCATCTCTTCGGTCAGGCGGCCAGCGGTAACGAAATCAGCGGCGAGATGGAGCTTGCCCCGGCCGCCTTCGCCTTTGCACGCTATCCAGGTTACAATTTTCACGATCCGGCGCGCGCCGATCGTCGCATCCAGGAGAGTCTGGAAGCTGTGGCCGCCGACGAAAAGGGTCGCGCTGATTTCAATTTTCATCTGGAGCGCTTCGGCGCTTCTACCTATCGTCTGACCTTCGTAGCCGAGGGCTATGAAAGCGGCGGCGGCCGATCGGTTACGGCAATTCGCAGCATTCTGGTGTCGCCGCTGGAGCGTGTTATCGGCTATCGCGCCGATGGATCGCTGGACTACATCGCCCGCGGCGCCACGCGCGGCGTCGATTTGATTGCGGTGGGTCCCGACGCTCAGCGCACTTCTTCGGGCCCCTTGACGGCGCGCACCGTTGAGGTGCGCTATGTGTCGGTACTGGCTCGCGCCGAGGACGGCGTCTACCGCTATACCAGCGTCCGTCGGGAGATTCCGCTGCGCGAGGAGAAGATCAATATTGGCGCAGCAGGCCTGCGGCTAAATTTGCCATCTTCGGCGCCAGGCGATTTTGTCATTTATATTGAAGACGCGAACCATTTAGAGTTAAATCATATTGCCTTTAGCATCGCCGGCGCCGGAACTATGGCCGGCCGCCTGGATCGCGGGGCCGAGCTGCAGTTGCGCCTGGAAAAGGGTGACTATGCGCCAGGCGAAGAAATCCGACTCAATATTGTAGCGCCGTACGTGGGCGCCGGCCTGATTACAATTGAACGTGATCGAGTTTACGCTCACAAGTGGTTCCAGACCTCGACCAACTCCACAGTACAGAGCATTGTCGTTCCGGCCAGTCTGGAAGGAAGCGCCTACGTAAACGTCGCCTTCATACGATCCCCGGCCAGCCCGGAAGTCTACAGCGCTCCGCTCAGTTACGCGGTGCAGCCCTTTTCCATCAGTCGAGCGCGACGGGCCAATCGCATCCAATTGCAGACGCCGGATAAGGCGCTGCCCGGGCGCAACTTTCCGATCACTTACAGCACCTCGCAACCCGGCAGGATTGCCGTCTTTGCCGTGGATGAGGGGATTCTTCAGGTGGCGCGCTACCAGACGCCGGATCCGCTTGCTCACTTCTTTCGAAAGCGGGCTCTGGAAACGCGCACCACACAGATCCTTGATTTGATTTTGCCGGAGTACTCTATGCTGCGCCGTTCGCGCCCCGGCGGCGGCGACGATGGCGATCTGGGCCGCAACCTGAATCCTTTTCGTCGACGCAATCTGGCGCCGGCCGTCTACTGGTCCGGCATTGTCCAGAGCGACGCCACGCCTCGGACCCTGCAGTACCGCGTTCCGGAGTATTTCAATGGCACGCTGCGCGTCATGGCGGTGGCCGTGTCCGATGCGGCCATTGGCGCAACAGAGCGGCGATCGATCATCCAGGATCATTTCGTCATCACGCCATCGGCGCCGCTCTTTCTGGCGCCGGGCGATGTGGCCGAAGTCAGCGTTGGCGTGGCCAACAATGTCGAAGGCAGCGGCGAGAACGCGCAGCTGACAGTTCGCGCCGAAAGCAGCGGGCCGCTGAGTATTCCCGGAAATGCAGAACAAAAGCTTACCGTCGCCGAGGGCAAAGAGCGCATCGCTGTCTTCCGCGTTCAGGCGCGCGATGAACCTGGTCCGGCAGAGTTGCATTTCCGCGTGGAGGGCGCCGGCAAGAGTTCGCAGCTCAGCGCAACGCTCAGCGTACGCCCGGCGACCATCTACCGCACCTCGGTCACGGGCGGCTTTGCAGGACCGGGAGTTGTCGAGGCGCCCACGCCGCGTCGCACCTATGATCAGTTTCGCCGACACAGTCTCAGCCTGTCGCGTCTGCCGCTGGGTCTGGCCCGCGGATTGCAGGAATACCTGAGAAACTATCCCTATGGATGTACTGAGCAATTGGTTTCTCAGGCAACGCCGCACATGCTCCTGGCCAATCGAGCGGAGTTCGTTCAGAATCCGGAGCAATCCAACGCCGCGTTCACTGGCATTCTGCGCGTGTTGCGCGCCCGCCAGAATTCGGAAGGCGGCTTTGGCTTCTGGTCGGCAAATTCCTTCGTATCGCCCTTTCAGAGCGCCTATGTCGTTCAGTTTCTTACTGAGGCGAAAGAGCGCGGACGGCCATTGCCGCCGGAGTTGCTGGAACGCAGCCTGAAGTATCTGGAGCAAATGTCTGTCAATGACTCCGTGGATCTGCGTTCCCGCGCCTTCGCCCTCTATCTGCGGGCCCGCAACGGTCAGGTGGTATCGAACGAAGTTCTTGCCCTTCGACGCAAACTGGCTGCGGAGCCCCGTTATGAGGGCTGGCAGCAGGACAGCATTGCCCTCTATCTGGCCGCTGCCCATAAGCTGATGCGTCAGGAACCGCAGGCCGCGGAACTGATCACGCGTTTCAATCCGCTGTCCGCAACCAGTCCGGACTATGCTCACTTTTACGATGGCTTGCTGCGCGACGCGACCTTTCTCTATATTGTTGCTAAACATTTTCCGGATCAGCTCAGTCGCGCCAACGCCGATCTGCTGCAGCGCACCTTGCGTCCGGTTTATGCCAACAGCTTCAACAGTCTGTCGGCGGCGATGACCATTTTTGCCCTGGATGCGCTGGCTGCTCAAGCCAGCCAGCAGCCGCTGGATGTCCAGGCCTTGCAAATTCTGGAAAACGGAACGCAAAGCGAGTTGAGCATCCCGCGCGGGCTTTTTCCGCAGCTGGACTTTGCGCCACAAACGCGTGTATTGCGCCTGGCCAACCGCTCTGCGCTGCCCCTGTTTTATCAGGCGGTGCAAAGCGGATTTGACCGGCGCTTGCCCGCGGAGGCCAGCAAGGAATCGCTGGAGATTTTTCGCGAACTGCAAAATCTTGAGGGGCAGGCGACCGATCATGCCGCCGCCGGCGAAGACCTGCAGGTCGTCCTGCGCATCCGCGGCATCGGTTCGACGCAGAGCAATGTGGCCGTCGTCGATTTGATTCCGGGCGGCTTCGAGGCGCAGATCGACAGTGCGCGCGCGGAGTTCAGCTGGCGGCCGGAGAATGTCGATGTGCGCGAAGATCGCATCATTCTATACGGCAGCGCCGATGATCGCCTGCGCGAGTTTCGCTACCGTATTCGAGCTACAAATCCCGGAGAGTACGTGATCCCGCCGGCCTATGCCGAAGGAATGTATGATCGTGCGGTGCGCGCAGTGATGCCATCGCCGGGACGACTGCGCGTGGCAGCCAGGCCTTGATCCAGCGCCTTGCAGCATGGCGCCAGCGCTATGCTGCAGCTTTTGCCCGGCAAGCGTGGGGCCACAGCCTGTTGGTCGCCGCGCTGATTGTGGCGGCGATGCGGCTCAGCGGCTGGATGATTCCACTTACGCCGCCTGGCGGATACTCGCGCGCTGTCTACGATCGCGATGGCCGTCTGCTGCGCCTGACCTTGACCGCTGATCAAATGCGGCGATTGCCCTTCGATGAGGCGCGCGTCTCCAGCCCAATGCGAGCCGCAATTCTCTTGCAGGAGGACCGGTGGTTTTACCTGCATCCGGGGCTGAATCCTGTGGCGCTGCTGCGTGCAGCGCGTGCCTATCTGAGGGGCAGCGACAGCGGCGGCGCTTCCACCATCACCATGCAGGCGGCGCGCCTGCGCTACGGGTTGCGGACGCGCAGCCCCGGCGGCAAAGCGTTGCAAATATTCATCGCGTTGTGGATCGAGCTTCGCTACAGCAAAGACGCAATTCTTTCGTACTACTTAAGTCAGGCGCCCTTTGGCGGCAACATTGAAGGCATTGAAGCGGCCAGCCTGATCTATTTTCAAAAACCGGCATCGCAGCTTTCCCTGCCCGAGGCCCTGTTGCTGGCCGTCATCCCCAAGAGCCCGGAGCGCCGTGCGCCAGGCCAGCAGCAAAATGAAGAGCTGCGCCGCGCCCGCGATGCCCTGCAGGAGCGCTGGCTGCAAAGCAGACCAGGGGACGCTCTGGCCGCGGTCGCGCTATCGCCGGGACAGGTCCATCGCACTTCGCCGCCCTTTCGGGCGCCGCATTGGACCTGGCTGGCCCTCGCTCAAAGCAATGCCACCCAGGTCCATACTACGCTGGACTTAAGTATTCAAACGATTGTAGAAGAGCAAGCCCGCCTTCATCTGCAGTTGATTCGTCCGCAAGGCGTGCGCAATGTTTCGGCGATTCTTGTCGACCTGCGATCGGCGGAGATACTGGCGTGGCTGGGTTCGGCAGGCTATAAGGACGACAGCATTCAGGGGCAGGTCGATGGCGTACGCGCCCGGCGCTCGCCGGGGTCGACGCTGAAGCCCTTTCTTTTTGCGCTGGCCTTCCAGCAGGGAATCATCCATCCTTATACCTTGCTCAAGGATGCGCCGGCAAGCTACGGGCTCTTTGTTCCTGAAAACTTCGATCGCGACTTCAGCGGTCCGCTGAGCGCTACCGCGGCTTTGATTCGTAGCCGCAACATCCCTGCATTTTACCTCGCTTCGCGCGTTCACAATCCCTCGCTCTATGATCTCTTGCAGCGCAGCGGCGTCGGCGAGATGAAGCCGCCCTCTTTCTACCAGCTGGCTATCGCGCTGGGCGGCGCCGAAGTTACCATGGAGGAACTGGCCCGACTCTATGTGGCGCTGGGTCGCGGCGGCGAGATGCAGCCGCTGCGGAGCTGCCTGCGAAACTGTGGAAGTCTCGACGCGTGGCGCGGCGCTTCGCAGCGTCTGTTTTCCGAACAGGCGGCTTTCCTGACGCTCGACATATTACGGCAGGCGTCGCGCCCCAACCGCGGCCTGACGCCCGGCCTGAGCGAACAATCTCCAGTCTACTGGAAGACGGGCACCTCGATGGGTTTTCGCGACGCCTGGAGCGCGGGAATATTTGATGACTACGTAGTAATTGTCTGGTCCGGCTCCTTCGACGGCAGTTCCAATCCCTACCTGTCCGGCCGTGAGGCGGCGGCGCCGCTGATGTTTCGCATCATAGATGCCATGCGCAGTCGTCCCGGCCATCGCCGCGGTCATCCGGCAGCGGCCAATCCGCCAGCGGGCGTCGCTCAGGTGGAGGTTTGCACCGTCTCCGGCGATCTGCCCAATGACCACTGCCCCCATCGGCGGCTGACCTGGTTCTTGCCCGGCGTTTCGCCCATCGCGCGCTGCAACATCCACCGCGAGGCGCTGGTGGACGCGCGCAGCGGCAAGCGCGTCTGCGGCGCCCGTCAACATGTCCGTTCCGAAGTATACGAATTCTGGCCCAGCGATCTGGAGGAGCTGTTTGCTCAGGCCGGGGCCCCGCGCGCGGCGCCGCCGGAGTTTGAAGCGGAGTGTCTGTTCGCATCGCAGGAGGGAGCGCCGCCGCACATCACTTCTCCCTTGCGCGGCGCCAGCCAACAATTACACGGTTCGCTGCGCGATCGTCGAATGGCGTTGAGCGCCGTGGCCGATGGCGGCGTACGTCGTCTCTACTGGTTTGCCGACGACGCCTACCTGGGCGCGGCGGCGCCTGGCGAATCTTTCTTCTGGGATGCGCCGACCGGCGACTTTACGCTGCGGGTGGTGGACGATCACGGGCGCAGCGACTCGATGCCGCTGGTCGTATTGCCGCCACAGCTATCGCCTTGAATGCTGGACGGGAAATCTGCGCCGCGCTAGCCCAAACGCGAAAGTTCGCGAGTCAGTTGCTCCAGGTCCTGGATCAGTGAAAAGGGCGCCGGCTTGATGCTTCTGGCCAGGGAGAGGCCGTCGTCAATCAGCTTCAGGATCAGTTGTTTCTCCGCTGCGGCGCGCGCCGGCGGCATGGAACGCAGACTGTTTTTGTAGAGCGTCGCCTTCTCATCAATCATCGCCGTGATCTGATTCAGCGCTGCGATTTGTTCGTCGGCCATGATGCAACCTCTGCTCCAGAGGCGCTCCGTTGCTCTGCGCCGGCAAGACGCTTTTTGTCCGTATGCTTTGTTTAGTTTTGCAGCGTACGCTTCGACGAGCGACGTACTTTGCCATTGAAGTTGGCGCCTGGCGATCCATTTCCGTTGGACTGTGGCCAATCTCCCAGTCGCGCCGCTGCTTCCGCTTCGCTGAGCGTTTTCATGGACGAAGGATTGGCCTGGCTGCCGCGCCGAGAGAGCCAGAGTTCGCGTAGCTTGTAGCCGCAGGAGAAAACCACCGGGATAAACAGCAGCGATCCAAAAGTGCCAGAGGCCAGTCCCCAGGCAAGGGCCAGAGTCATCGGAATCAGTACTGGATCCGAACCGCCCAGGGCATAGGCCGTTGGGAATAAGCCGGCCATGGTTGTCAGCGATGTCAAAAGAATCGGACGAAAGCGCGTGCGCGCTGCATCAACCACGGCATCGAGCGGGCCCAGGCCATCTTCGCGTCGCGCCTTGTCGATGAATTCAACCAGCATGATGCCGGCATTTACTTGCACTCCGGCCAATCCAATGATGCCTATCAGCGCCAAAAAGGACAGCGCCTTGCCGGCGGTGAGAAAGCCAATTACGATCCCGGTCAAGCCAAGCGGAACCGTCATCATGATAATCAGCGCGCGCAGCGGGCTGTTGAAGATCAAGGCGATGATGCCAAAGATGGCCAATAGCGCCAGACCGCCGGCCTGTGCCAGCGATGCCATGGACTCGTTGGTCTCCTGTTCCTCGCCGCGCAGTTTCAATGCATAGCCTGGATAGCGCTGGCTCAGGTCCTTGAACCTGGCAAAGATCAAAGCATTTGCTTCAGAAGAAGTTATGATATCTTCGTCGACGTCGGCGAGGATCGTGATCGCCCGTTCGAAGTCGTAGTGCGAAAGGCTCTCCGGGCCGTTGCGCGTTTCCAGAGTGGAAATCGATCCCAGAGTAGTTCGCAGTCCAACGCGGTTGGGCGCGGCGATCTCGCTCAAGGCCGCCAGATCGCGCCGGAAGGGTTCGTCGTAGCGTACGCGGATGGTAATCTCACGATCGCCCTGGCGCAGGGTCGTAGCCTCTGCGCCCTCATAGGCGCTGCGTACCATCTGGGCCGCCAGCTGATCGCTAACGCCGGCGGTTGCGGCGCGCTCCTCGTTCAAGCGTACAATAATTTCCTCGCGCCCTGGTCGGTAGTCATCGGCAATGTTTTTTACGCCGCGGATTGTCGCCAGATAGGCGCGCACCTCGGCGGAGATCTCACGCAGCTTCTCGTACTCCGGACCTTCTACGGCCACGGTAATTGCAGCGCCGACCGGCGGAGAGGGCACGACTTCCTGCAGCGAATAGGCAATCAAACCTGGCGTCTGGCGCACCGCTGGCGTGAGCGCATCGATGATCTCTTTGGCCGTGCGTTTACGCTCCGACTCAGGAGTCAGATAGATATTTACCATGGCCAGGTGTTCGCCAACGCGCGTCAGCGGATCGCCGGCGTCGATTTGCTGGATGCCCGCCTTGACCGAGTAGCTAACCAGTTCGTCGGCGGGCAGACCGCGCACCAGGCTTTCGACGGCGCTCATGCGTTGTACGGTTTGCGTTACGCGCAACGATGGCTCGAATTCCATTCGAATGATAAACTGTTCTACCTCCTCTTTGGGAAAGAGCGAGAACTTCATGAAGGCCATGCCAACGAAGGAGGCCAGGACGACGACGCTCATCACCGCAAAGGAACGAAAGGGATGCGCGGCCAGGAATCGCACAAAACCGCCAAAGCCGGAGGCCACGCCATCAAAGAAGGCGTCCAAACGCTGGCGCAGCTCAGAGCTGTTTTTCTGGCCTTCCTTTTCACTGAAGCGGGCCAGTCGCGCCGGCAGCAGAAAGAAAGACTCCAGCAAGCTGACGCTCAGACTGACGATTACCAGAAAGGGAATCTGCCAGATGAATTTGCCCATGATGCCCGTCATGAGCAGCATCGGAACAAAGGCGGCGACGGTGGTCAGAAAGCTGCCCAGAATCGGAATGACCAGTTCGGCGGCGCCATGCGTTGCGGCTTCGATCGGCGAGTAGCCCTGCTCGCGGTAGCGATGCACATTTTCGGCAATGACGATGCTGTTATCCACCAACATGCCCAGCGAGATGATCAAGCCCATCATCGAGATCATGTTGAAGGTGATATCGGCCTGTGGAAAAAATATCAGAGATCCAAGCACCACCAGAGGCAGCGAGCCAGCAGTCACCAGCGCCGTGCGAAAATTCAGGAAGGCGATAAGCATGGCGACAACCAGAACGAAGCCCATGGCCGCGTTCGATTGCACGACGGAAAGGCGACGACGAGTTTGCCGGGCTTCATCGAGAACGATGGCGCTCTGGATGGGTCGAATCTGTTTCAATTCCTCCAGCCGGTGCGCCACGTCGCCGGTAACCGTGACAATATCGCTGCGCTCGCGCTTGAGGACCATCAGATTGATCGCATTCTGCCCGTTGGTGCGCGCCAGCAATCGCGGAGATTCAAAACCTTCCTCGAATCGCGCAATCTGACCGAGCATGGTGCGGCTGCCGATATCGTTGGACTGTACCGGGACGCGCGCCAGCTGGCCAATGTTTTGAAATTCGCCGGTTGTGCGTATGTTCCGTGCTTGCTCTGCTTCCAGTGCGCCGCCGGGAATATTTACGTTGCGCGCTGCCAGCGACTGCACGACCTCAAGCATCGAGACGCCGCGAGCGCGCATACTGTTTGGATTGAGCAGCGCCTGCCACTCGTGCTCGCGCTTGCCAAATAAGTCGACGCGCGCTACGCCGGGCAGTTTTTCCAACTGCTTCTCGTAGAATTCGGCAATGTCCGTCAGCTCCTGTTCGCTATTTGCGCCGTAGAGCGAAATCTCAAGCACCGGAAAGGTTCCGGTCTTCTGCTCCTGGAAGACCGGCCGTTCTGTTACTTCTGAAGGAAGATCGGTCACACGATCCAGCGCCCGCCGCACCTCGTCGAGCACGCCGTCCGGATCGCGCTCCTTCAAATCAACTTCCACGAAGATTTCTGAAACGGAGTGTCGCGATGTGGACCGAACGCGCTTGAGACCTTCGACCTCGCGAATCTCCTCTTCCAGCGGAATGGTGACGCGTTGTTCTACATCCTCAGGGGCGGCGCCTGGAAAGACGGTAGTAATCACGGCCTGATGAAAATCGACGCGCGGGTAGGCCTCGCGCTGCAACCCGAAGAGGGCCATCAGTCCCCCCAGTAGCAGACCGACAATGACCAGCCAGATCAGGAGCTGGGAGCGAATGAAGTAGTGCAGAAGGCGTTCGATCATGCAGCAGGCCCGCTTT
>JAIBBN010000020.1 GCA_019694655.1 Leptospirales bacterium | reverse complement strand
GGCAAGCGCGCGCCTGCCGGCGCATGCCGGACAGGCGCAGCGCAGATTCTTTAGCTATGCCTACTTTCGGCGCGCACCGCACCGAGTCGCAGGTTGTACCAGTCAATGCGACGCGTAGCATACATTACCAGCGCCAGTGCGCCGAAAAGCGCAAGCGCGCCCAAGAGCAGCGCCATGTCCTCGCTTTGCAGGGTGACAAAGAGGTAGCCGTAGAGCACGGCGAGGACGCTGGCAATACCGCCTGCTCGCTTCCAGTCGCCGAGGATCGAACGACAGTAGCCGGCAATCACGCCAATCACGCCGGAGGAGGCCAGCAGATAGGCAGCTACAAATCCAATCTGTTCCGAAAGCGCCAGAAAAAGCGTGTAGAACACAATCATGGCGGCGCCAACCAGCAGATACTGAAAGGGGTGGATGCGCAGCTGGAAGAAGATCTCAAACAGAAAGAAGGCGGCGAAGGTCAGCCCGATGAACAGGAAGGCATACTTCAGGGCGCGCAGCGTCTTCTGATAGATGTCGGCGGTCAGGATCAGACGCACGCCGCTGGCCGCGTTGCGCAGTCGGCCAATGTTTTCTTCGCCTCCGGCGGCCCATGCCTGCGGCACGTTGCGACTGAAGTGCGCCAACTGCCAGCTGGCGCTAAAGCCCTGGGCGCTGACCTCGCGCGCGTTGGGCAGCGAGGCCCCGCTGAATGCCGGATCGGGCCACGGCGAGCGCAGTTCAATCTGTGTGTTGCGACCGGCCGGCGCAAAGAGCAGCTCGGCGCTGCCGCGCAGCTTCAGCTTTGCCTGATAGATGCCGCCGCGTTCCATGCCAGGCGCGCTGATGTAGACGCCGGCGTCGCTGAATCCGCTGTCGCTGCCGGCCGGTTCGACGGACTGATTCTGTCCGTTCCATTGTGCAGCAATGGCCTGCACGCCAATTGGATCGGAGAGGCCAAGCACCAGACGCGCCTTGCTCCAATCAGGCGTGGCGCCAGGGTGGAGCCGCTGCACATCGGCGGCATGAAAGACGGCGCGGACTTCCAGATCGGTCTGGTAGAGCGCCGTTTCAAAGATGCCGCGCGAGCGTCGCTCGGCCTCGATATCGCCGCTGAACCTCAGCTCTTCCGGCAGGAACACGGCGTTGGCTCTGTTTGTGACCACGCGCTCGACACTGCGCCCCTCGCGATTTTCTTCGACGATTGTACTGCGATAGCTGTAGGGTACTACCAGCGCCGGACCGACCAGCGTCTGGCTCTGTCCCCATTTGGAGGCAATTTCAGCAACGGCCTCGCCGCGGCGTTGTTCGCGTTCTTCAGTTAGCGACTCGACCCGAAAGATCGGGATCAACAACACAAGCAACAGAAAGCCAATCAGCGCAACCTTCAACAGAATCGAAGACTGCAGACGTTCTTTGAGATCCATACATACTCCCCGGCGCCCCGTGTAGCGGGCGCCTGATGCACCATTAGTCGGGGAGCGCGGCGAAATGCCGCCGAAGCGGGCCGGAAGCCAGCGTGAAGTCGCGGTGAAGTCAGCCGCCAGCCGGCAGACGCAACTCGGCCACGGCGCCGCCAGCAGGATGATTGTAGAGCAGCGCTTCGCCGCCGTGCAAACGCGCCGCCTCGCGTACCAGCGAAAGGCCAATGCCAGCGCCCTTCTGTCGTCCATCCGGGCGCGGCAGGGAGAAGAAGCGTTCAAAAACGCGCGGCGCAGCGTAATCCGGAATGCCTGGTCCCTGATCGCGCACTTCGACGCGCACCGTGGCGCCGCCGCGGAGCACGCGCAGCAGAACAGCGCCGCCCTCGGGACTGAACTCAATGGCATTGTGCAACAGATTGGCCAGGGCGCGTTGCAGGAGAAAGGCGTCGCCGTTTACAAAGGCCAGGCGCGGCGCCTCCAGTTGCAGATTGATCTGACGACGCTCGGCCTCCACGCCACACTCCTGCATTGCCGCCTGCACGGCGAGGGTCAGATCGACAGGGCCTGTTGCATTGAGTTCGACGCGGCCCTCCAAACTGGCCAACTCCAGCAAGCGTTCGGCCAGCGAATGAGCGCGCGCCGACTCCCGTTCGATCGCGGCAAGAAAGCGCTCGCGCTCCGCTGGCGGCGGATTTTCCTTCAGGATCTCGGCCGAGGCGCGGATGGCGCTCAGCGGACTTTTCAGTTCGTGGGTCAGATGTTGCACATATTCTTCTATATAACGTCGGCCCTCCAGCTCGCGACGCAGTTCCTCAAAGGTGTGCGCCATGGCGCCAATCTCGCCGCGGCCGAAACTGGGAGTGGGCGGCCGTTCGCCGCGACGCAAGGCTTTTACATACTCCTCGAAGCGACGCAGCGGTCGGCCAATCGACCAGAAACTCAAGAAGGCCAGCAGCAACGCGCCAATGCCGGAAAGCAGCACGCCGGAAAGCAAACGCGAGCGGGCCAGCTCCATGAAGGGCGTGATGCTATCCACGGGCTTGGTAACGGAAAGCACGCCAACGATACGTCCGCGGTCGTAGATCGGCGCGCCAACCACAAGAGTACTGGAGGCAGGATCGTCGCTGACGGCGCGCGTGCTGCGCGCTCCGTATTCGCCGCGCAGACTGCGCGCCACGTCGCGCCATTGCGAGTAGTCGCTGCCCGGCGACGCGCCATTTGCATCAAACAACAAGAGCCCATTTTGATCCGTGATGTAGAGACTCATGCTGGTGTGCGTTTTCAGCACGCGAAAGATTTGCGCCTGAAAGCGACGATCATTGGCGCGCTGCATGGATTGGGCCGTGGGAGCGGTGCGCAACTGTCCGCCCTGTAGATCGCCTTCGACGCGCGCCGCCAGCAGGTGCGCGGCGTCGTTCATTGTTTCTTCTACAGCTTCCAGGTAGCGCGGACGCAGCTCATCAAGGATGGCGTTGGCCAGATAAGCCAGTCCCAGGGCGTAGACAAAAAAAAAGCGAACAGAAAACGCAGTGTAAGTTTCATAGCTCCTCTCGCAGGGAATAGCCCACGCCGCGATGGGTCTGAATAGGATCGCAATCTTCGCGCACGCCGCGCAGCTTGGCGCGGATCGTCTTAATGTGGGCGTCCACCGTGCGGTCTTCGCTTTCCAGCGGACCTTCCCAGACCTGCTGCAATATCATCTCGCGCGTAAAGATCATGCCCGGCCTTTTCAACAGTAGCGCCAGCACGCCGTACTCATAGCGCGTCAGATCCAGAATGGCGCCGCTGAAGCGAATCTGTCGCTTTTCCGCATCGTGAAGAAAAAGGGGCGTCGTCGAATTTGCATCGCCTGGTTCGGCGCTTGACCGGGCGCTCTTCCGGGTGCGACGCAGTATGGCGCGCGCTCGCGCCGTTACCTCGCGCGGACTGAAGGGCTTGGTCACATAGTCGTCGGCGCCGACTTCCAGTCCGACGATGCGGTCAATCTCTGCACTGCGCGCCGTTAACAGCATCACCGGAACCTCCTGAGTGGCGACCTCGCTGCGCAGGCGGCGCAAGACATCCAGGCCATTGCCATCGGGCAGGCCCAGATCGAGAATGATCAGGTCCGCGGGCTTTGCCGCCAGGCGCAGTCCGGCGGCGGCAGTGGCGGCGTGTTCCGCCTCAAAGCCTTCGCTGCGAAAGGCGTAGAGCAGCGTGTCGGCAATGGCCGGCTCATCCTCGACAATGATGACGCGCCCGCTCATCGCCCACAAGCCTCAGCGCGGAACGCGAATCTCACTGGTGGAAAAATGCTGGCACTGGCCGCCAATCAACACGCGCTCCGGCAACAGCTCGACGTGAAAGCTTGCGCCGCGCGAGGAGAGCTGTTGGGCGCGCATCGTCTCTTTGTTCAAGCGTTCCGACCAGAAGGGCGCCAGCAAGCAGTGCGCTGATCCGGTAGCCTGATCTTCGTTGATGCCGACGCGCGGGCCAAAGAGCCGCAGCGCGTAATCGCAATCGTCGCCTGGCGCGGTGCAGATCCAGGCCTCCACATCTTCTTTTGCCAGGGCGGCAAGATCCGGCTTCAAGGTGCGCAGCTCCGTGGCCGTGCGGTAGAGCGCCAGTCCAAAGCGTCCTTGAAAAAACTCCATCGGCGGCATGCCCAGGGCCTGCGCCGCCTGCGGCGCCATGCGGGCTGCACTCAGCTGTTGCCGCGGAAAATCAAGGTAGAGCGTATCGCCGCGACGTAAAACGCGCAGCATGCCGCTCTTAGAAGAAAAACGCACCTCGCTGGACTTCAATCCCTCCAGAAAAAAGAGCGCAAAGCCGCTGGCCAGAGTAGCGTGACCGCAGAGCTCGACTTCCACCAGCGGCGTGAACCAGCGTATGGCCAGACCCTGATCGTCCTGGGCGATGAAGGCCGTCTCCGCCTGGTTGTTCTCCATGGCGATTTGCTGCATCAGCGCGTCAGGGAGAAAACGCTCCAGCGAAACTACCGCCGCCGGATTGCCGCTGAACGGACGATCGGCAAAGGCGTCGATCTGGTACTGGCGCAGAGTCTGCATTTCGCTCATGACCGGTCAATTCTGGCAGCGCCGGAGCGCATGGCAAACGATTGCGGGTACGTTGACGGCGCAGGCCAGCGCCGCAGCCTGACCGCCGTTCGGCGGCGTCGCGCCGAAGGGCACGACCATGTTCGACACGCACTGCCATCTGGACCTGGTGGAAGCCCAGGGCATTGACGCCGACCAGGCGCTGAAAAATGCCGGTCGCGCCGGGCTGCAGGGCGTGGTGCAGATCTCCGTGGATCTCAAGGCGGCGCGCTGGAATTGTGCGCTTGGTTTGCGCGCTGCGGAAATTCAGGAGGCGCCGCCGCTCTACTGGACAGTGGGATTGCACCCCGAGTCGGCGGCGCAGATTGCTGAGCTGGACGAAATCTTTGCACTGGCGCGCGAGCACCGCAACCATCCGCGTTTCATGGGACTGGGCGAAACGGGCCTGGACTACTTCCACTCGCGCGAGCACGAGGCGCAGCAAAAGCAAAGCCTGGAGCGCCATTTTGCGCTGGCCCAGGAGCTGGCGCTGCCGGTAGTGCTGCACCTGCGCGACGATCGCAACTACAACCCGGAGCGCATTGCTACGGCGCTGGATTCTCTGGAAATATTAAAGAATTTTCCGCGCGTGGCAGGCGTGTTGCATTGTTACACCTACACCGAGGCCGAGGCCCTGCCCTTTGTGGAACGCGGCTGGTATGTATCTTACAGCGGGGTGCTGACCTTTAAGAACGCCGTCGCCGTGCAGCAGGGCGCGGTGCGCCTGCCGCTGGAACGGCTGCTGGTGGAGACGGATGCGCCCTTCCTGGCGCCGGCCCCGCACCGCGGCCAGACCAACCAGCCAGCCTACGTCAGGCACACCCTGGATTTTCTGGCCAATCTGCGCGCCGAAAAATGCGGCGAGGATCCCGAGATGGTGCGCGCTTGTGTAATTGAGAACTGCAAACGATTTGTACAACTGAAAGAGGAACTGCGCGCCGCCTGAGGCGCCGGGATGGCGGCCATGCTCGATCTGCGATTGATTCAAGATAAGCCGGAAGCGCTGGATGAAATGCTGCGTCGTCGTCGCTCCAGCGGCGTTGATGTTAGCGAGCTCAAGTCGCTAATTGCCAAGAATCGCAAATTGTTAACAGAACTCAATGATCAGCGGGCCGTACGCAACGCTGCCAGCAAGGAAATTGGCGCTCTGCTGGGCAAAGGCAAGAAGGACGAGGCCGAGGCGCGCAAGGCCGAGGTCAAGAGCGTTGGCGAACGCATTGCCGCGCTGGAAAGCGAGCAGGGCGGCCTGGAAGAGAAGATGAACGCCATCGTGCTTGGTTTGCCCAACTGGCTGGATGACTCGACGCCAGATGGCGACGACGCCTCGGCCAATGTGTTGGTGCGCGAGGTCGGCAAGAAGCCTGCTTTCGATTTCCAGCCGCAGGCGCACTATGAGATTGGAGTGAAGCTGGGCTGGGTCGACTTTGAGGCCGGCGTACGTCTGGCCGGTTCGCGCTTCTATGTCTATCGCGACGGACTGGCGCGATTGGAACGGGCGTTGATCTCCTTCATGCTTGATCTGCACACGCAGAAGGCTGGCTACAGCGAGGCCTGGGTGCCAATCCTGATCAACGACGACGGCATGGTAACGACCGGCCAATTTCCAAAATTTCGCGGCGAATACTATACCCTGGAGCGCGACCAGTTGAGTCTGATTCCGACGGCCGAGGTGCCGCTGGTCAATCTCTACCGCGATACGCTGTTGAGCGAAGATCAGCTGCCGGTTCGATTGACGGCCGCCTCCAGCTGCTTTCGCCGCGAATCGGGCGCGGCCGGCAAGGATACGCGCGGACTGGTGCGCGTGCATCAATTTCAGAAAGTGGAGCTGGTGCAACTGGTGCGACCCGAAGATTCGGAGCGCGTGCACGAAGAGATGCTGGGACACGCCGAAGAGGTTCTCAAGCGCCTGGCCCTGCCCTACCGCGTGGTACAGCTATGCTCGGGAGACATTGGCGCCACAGCGGCGCGCACCTATGACATCGAGGTCTGGATGCCGGGCCTCGATCGCTGGCTGGAGATTTCCAGCGTTTCCAACTGTCGCGACTTTCAGGCGCGGCGCGGCGGAATTCGCTACAAGGGCAAGGGCGCCGGCGCGAAGTCGCAATTCGTACATACGCTGAATGGATCTGGCGTGGCCGCTGGCCGCTGCATGATTGCAATCATGGAGAACTACCAGCGCGCCGATGGCAGCTTTGGTATTCCGGCGGCGCTGCAGCCTTACATGCAGGATCGTCTTACTTAGCAACGGCGACGACGCAAATCGCTGAAATCTCTGCTTGCCGTCCACAAAGCGCTCCCGCATTTCTGACCTCTGCCGCTGTCCTATCGAAGGGCAGTCTCCTGCGGCGCACGGCCCGGGCCCAGAGCGCAATGAACAGCCTTGGCACTCAGCTCCAGAGCGCAGCAAGCATTCGCCGCGCGCCCAACGCGCTGCCGGCCGCGCCGCGTCGTCGCCTGACGCGCAGCATTGCGCTGCTCTTTACGCTGTTAACAATCCTTGATCTTACGGCGCTGGCAATCATGCAAACTCGCTTCGATTCGCCGGGGCGCATTGGAACGACTCTGGCGCTGGCCCTGGCGCTGCATGTTGGCTTTGCCTTTCTGGTTTATCGTCTGGTTTTCCGCCGGCTGGTGGCATTGCGCGAGGCAGCGCGGCGTCTGGAGCGCGGCGAACTTGCGGCTCGCGAAATGCTGACCGAAGAGGACACGGACGAGTTTCAAGGCGTGGGCGATTCGATGCAACGCATGGCCGTCGACCTCCAATCGCAGATGTTGACCATCAAGCAGCAGATGCAGCACATCGATCACCTGGATGGCGTTCTGGAAAACGAATTGCTCACCGGCAAAGAGGTCCAGGATTGTCTGCTGACCAATCTGGACGAATTTCCGGAATGGCAGCCGGCTTTGTTCTATCTGCCGCTGCGCAAGGTCAGCGGCGATCTATACATGATGCAGCGCCTGCCCAAGGGCGGCGCCGCCGTGCTGCTGGCCGACGCCGCCGGCCACGGCATCAGCGCCTCGCTGATCACGGTGCAGGCCGCCATCCTTGCTGAAATCGCCTTCGAATACGATCCGCGACCGGAGCGCGTGCTCAGTTTTCTCAACCAGGAACTGGGCCGACGGCTGCCGCCTTACTTCTATGCCAGCGCCATCGTTGCCACCATTGACTATGGCGGAACAATTTGCTTTGCCAATGCCGGCCACGCACCGGGCATTCTTTATCGCGCCAGCGAGGACCAGGTCTGGTGGATGGAAGCCAGCGACACGCCGCTGGGTATGAATCCGGATGCAAACTATCGCCCCGGCGAAATCAAGGCGCAAGCGGGCGATCGGTTGCTGGTCTACACCGATGGACTCAGCGAAGCGGAAGACGCAAAATCCGAGCCCTTTGCACCGGAGCGCATTGTAGAAGTGCTTCGGCGGCATCAGCAGAGCAGCGTCGCCGAAACCCTCCATGCCTTACAGGATGCGTGGCGGAACCACAGCCAGCAGGTGGTCGATGACATCACCATCCTGTTGCTGGAAATTCCCTGAAGTAAAAATCGGCGGCGATGGCGCGCGCTCAGTTTGCGCCGCGGAAGCGCAGAAAGAGCGCGCCCAGCGGCGGCAGCTGCAGCGATAGCGAAAAGGGACGATTCTGTGCGCCCTGCGGCGACGTCCAGATGGGGCCCGGATCGCCCTGCCCGCTGCCGCCATAGTCCACGGCATCGGAATTCAGCAATACTTCGTAACGACCATATTCCGGCGAACCCACGCGACGCGCCTGTCGCGGGATGGGAGTGAAATTCAGCGCGATGATCATCAGATCGCCGCTACGCGTATCACGGCGCAGCAGGGCCACCACGCTCTCGGCGGCGTCGTCGCAGTCGATCCACTCAAATCCCCCGTTCTGACAGTCGCCCTGATAGAGCGCATTTTCAGAGCGGTAGAGCGCGTTCAGATCGCGGTAAAGGCGCGCTGCGCCGGCGTGCAGCGGATCGTTCAATAGATGCCAGTCCAGCGAGGTTTCAAAATTCCATTCGTTCCACTGACCAAACTCCTGGCCCATGAACATGTGCTTCTTGCCAGGCATGGCAAACATCCAGGCAAAGAACAGTCGCAGGTTGGCAAACTGCTGCCAGCGGTCGCCCGGCATGCGATTGAGCAGCGAACGTTTTCCGTAAACGACCTCGTCGTGGGAGATGGCCAGCACGAAGTTTTCGGTGTGGGCGTAGAGCATGCGGAAGGTAAGATCGTTGTGGCGACCCTTGCGAAACAACGGGTCCTCTTTGAAGTAACGCAGCGAATCGTGCATCCAGCCCATGTCCCACTTGTAGCCAAAGCCCAGGCCGTCTTCGTGTACCGGACGGGTGGTTCCGCCCCAGCTGGTGGCCTCCTCGGCAATCATCAGGGCATTGGGGAAGTAGCCGTAGCAGGCCTGGTTTAGGCGCTTCAGAAACTCGATGGCGCCAATGTTATCGCGGCCGCCGTATTCGTTGGGCACCCATTCGCCGGGATTGCGGGCGTAGTCCAGATAGAGCATCGAGGCCACCGCATCGACGCGCAAACCGTCGGCATGGCATTGCTCCAGCCAGAACATGGCGCTGGAAACCAGAAAGGAGCGGATCTCGCCGCGGTCATAGTTGAATATTAAACTGGTCCACTCGGGGTGGAAGCCCTTGCGCGGATCGGCGTGCTCGTAGAGATGCGTGCCGTCAAAGTAGCCCAGGCCATGCTCATCGGAGGGGAAGTGCGAGGGCACCCAGTCCAGCACCACGCCAATTTCCGCCTGATGCAAGGCGTCGACCAGCGCCATGAAATCTTCCGGCGAACCGTAGCGCGCCGTGGGCGCGAAGTAGCCGGTCACCTGGTAGCCCCACGAGCGATAGAGCGGATGGACCATAATTGGCATCAGCTCCACGTGGGTGAAGCCTTCGTCGCGCAAATAGCCAGGAAGCTTGGCCGCCAGTTCGCGGTAAGTAGGCCAGCGGCCTGGATCGCCTGGATCGCGGATCCAGGAGCCGGGGTGCATCTCGTAGATGCTGATTGGAGACTCTACGGTTTGCCGGGGGCCGCGCGTTTCCATCCAGTGCTGGTCGTTCCACTGGTACTGCCAGGGGCGGTAGACGCTGCCGGTGTGCGGCGGCGTTTCCGAGGCATGCGCAAAGGGATCGGCCTTGTCCACGGCGTAGCCGTGAAAACGAGATGCTATGTGGTACTTATAAATCGATCCGGGCGCAACGCCTGGAACAAAACGCTCCCAGATGCCGATCTCGGCAATGCGCAGCATCGGTTGATCGCCGCGATTCCAGCCGTTGAAATCGCCGACCACTGCAGTGTAAGTGGCGTTGGGCGCCCAGACCGAGAAATAGACGCCGCGCACGCCATCGAGCGTGGCCGGATGCGCTCCAAACTTATGATGCAGATGAAAATGGCTGCCTTCGCCAAACAGGTGCAGATCGTCGTGCGTCCAGACGCCCAGGCCCAGATCGCTGCCCGGATGCAATGTAAGGCTGTTCATATCAGATGCCGCGCTCTACGGAAAAAAACAGGCCAAAGTCTGGCGTGGTCCCGTAGTTCAGAAAATTCTCCGCCACGCCTGCCTGATAGTGAATTTCTCCGCTCTGCAGCGAGAAACCGAGGCCCAGGGTGTGGCCGCTGCGGCCCAGCTCCGTATCGCTGCGTACCGGCGCAGTGAAAACCACGTACTCGGCAAAAAGTCCCAGCCAGCGCAGCTGGTAGTCGCCGCGCAAGCGCAGGCTCCACTGGTCGACGGGCAATCGCAGGCTTTCAAATTCGTGCTGACTGAAGCGCGTGTAGGAGAGGCCCAGTTGCATCTGCAGAGTCTCATCCAGCTGCCAGCCGCCGCTGAGAAAGGCCCCGGCGGCCGCGCCCAGGCTGTCCAGCAAGGCGCCGCTGCTTCCTGGCATATGGTAGATCAGTCCGGCCTGCAAGCCGTTGAAGTCGCCGGCGCCCTGCAGCAATCTGTAGATCAGCTGCAGGCGCGGACCGCCGGCGCCGCTGCGCTTGCCGCTGGCGCCATTGTCCTCCTCGCTCAACGGTCGACGCACGCTCAGGAAAAGCGGATCGCGAATGTCGCCAAAAGGAAAGCCAACGAGGGGCGCGGTGGGACCGGCTGCACTCTGGCGCGGATAAGGACGCGGCGTGAAGCGACGCAAATAGGTGCGCAGCGGATCGTCATCAAGTAAGGCGTAGTACTTGCCATAAGGTTCATAGCTCACGTTGAAGGTATTGCGGGCAAAGCGATCGCGTCCGCCCTGCGTGACGCCAGTCGCACGATGGAAGCCCTCCAGGAAGGAATCCATCGTTCCGCCGCCCTGCACAATATATGGCATCTGCATACCAACTTGCAGGCGATCGCCAAGTCCGTAGCGCAGCGTAGCAGTGGTGCGCAACTCTTCGCCATCTACAATGAAGCGTTCATCCTGAATGGACCAGACATTGGCCCAGGCTGCGCTGAGGCGAAAGCGAACTTCGCCGGCATCAAGGGCGCTTTCCGTGGCCGGCAGGAGCGGCGTGCGCACCGTCTGGAAGGCCAGGGCGTAGGGATAGTCGTGCTCATCGGCCAAGAGCGCCGAAAAAGGGCTGAGAATCAGCGCCAGATTGCAAAGCAGAAATTGGAGTGCGCTTCGGCTCTGGCGCCAGTGTATCACAGCGTCGGCCTCAGGATAAGTTCATTCACTTGATGCGCTGTAAGTTCGGCGGGGTCCATCCACTGTGTGCGCCAGCGGCCCTGCAAATGGTCCAGGGCCTGGTCCTGGTAATTTGCATCCAGCCAGTGGCCGGATTGACCGGCGGGCAGGATGCCCAGCGCACGCTGCGGCGCCGCCAGATCAATGATCCGTCGCGTGGAGGGCCCGATGCTGACCTGCGCCGCGCCGCTTTCAAAGGGGAAATGGTAGTTGTTGATGGTCTCTCGGCCGCCGGGGGCCGGATAGGGACCGACATTTAGCAGCAAGCCCAGCGGCCAGAGCCCGCCCAGCGCATGCTGATGGACAACGGCGTGCATTGTCTGCCACTGCCAGTCGTTGAAATTGGCGCCATAGCGCTCTTGCAGAACGACAATGGCGCGTAGCATTGCGCGCCGGACAATTGTGGCCCGCGACTCGCGCGGTTCCGGCGTAGAGCGATCGTCCCACCACGGCGCCGAATCATTTTGCAAAAGCTCAAGCAGGGTCCAGATCGATGCTGGCGAGCGCAAAAAGACGGCAAAGAAATCCTCGCCAAGTTCGTCGACCATTGCCGCACGCAGCAGCTGGTAGGAGAATTCCCAGTGCAGCATCGGCGCGGCCAGATCGGCTTCGTAAGCGCCGTCCCACTGCCAGTATTGTTGCAACAGCGATGCAGCGGGCGTCGAATCCAGATCGCCGTGCAGCGCCAAACGGGCGGCATCGCGCACGGCAAGGGCCAGGCGGTTGTCACGCCGGTCGAGCTGGATGCGCTTCATATCAGCGACGCCCAGTTTGGGCTGCGCCTCCAGCAGCTGGCGGATGCGCAGGGCGCGCGCATCGGGACTGTAGTAGCCCTCCAGCGGATGGCCCTGTCCCCAGAGCATACGATTGTTGGCCGAAACGATCAGACCATCGGGCGGGTTTTCCTGATGCGGATTATCGGCAAAGGGTAGAAAGTCGCGCAGATCATAGCGGCCGCTGGCGCCATCCAGCAGAAAGGCGCGACTGGCGCTGGATTGCAAACGCGCCTGACGACCGGCGGCCCACCAGCCGATGTCGCCCTGACGATTGGCATAAAGCACATTGAGACCAGGCGAAAGGATGCGCGAGGCCGCCTGGCGCGCATCAGCCAGGCTTGTAGCGTGCGCCAGGGAATGAAAGGCGCCAGCAATATCGTTGTCAAAATTCAAGTATCCCCAGCGCAGCGCAACCGGTCGCCGCTGCGAGCGAAAGCCATCAAAGACATCGTTGATGATGGGTCCGTGTACGCTGCTGCGCACCACGATGCTTTGAATGCCGGCGCCGCGAATCTGGATGTCCTCGCGCTGCAGTTCCATGGCCGCAACCTGGCCGCGGTAAAGAATGGCGTTCTCCACGCCCGGCGCCGGCGTTTCCACATAGAAGTCGGCGTCGTCATTCAGGAGCATGGTCAGCCCCCAGGCGTGGTCGTCGGTGTGACCGACCAGCGGCAGCGGCAGCGCAGCCAGGTAGTGGCCATAGAGATTGAGCTGCGGCGTATGCAGATGCGCCTCATACCACGCGCCCGGTTGCGAAAAGGCAATGTGTGGATCGTTGCAGAGGATTGGATAGCCGGAGTCGCTGCGCGCGCCAGAGACGATCCAGGCGTTGCTGCCGGCCAGGCTGCGCGCCGCCGGCGCAAGCGCTGCAATCGATTGCATTCGTTGTATCGCCGGCTGTAGATCGCGGCGCAGCCACGCTGCCGGCTGCAGATCGCCGCCCCAGGTCTCGCGCTTTGCGCTGGCGCGGATGGCGGCCATGGCCTGCGCTCCGTCCCAGGCGACGCCCTGCAGATACTGCGGGCCAAGCGCATCGCGGATGTAGGTTGCCGTGGGATCGGTTTCCATCGCGTCCAGGAAGGTATAGGCGACGTAGCCAGAGATGGCAAAGATATCGGACAGTTCAAAGTTGCGGCGCGGCGCCTGCAGCAGTCGAAACTCCAGCGGCAAAGGGCCGCGCTCCACGTGGGCATTGATGCCATCGACATAGGCCTGAAGATTGCGCAGCATTGCTGGATCCAGACTGGCGCCGCGACGTTGCAGGTACTGCTGGCCAAAGCGCGAAAGACCCAGGGTGCGAAACAGCACATCGGCCTCCAGGGTTGGCGCGCCCAGGATTTCGGAAAGTTCGCCGCGCGCTACACGACGGGCCAGTTCCATCTGCCACCAGCGATCCTTGGTTTGCACATAGCCCAGGGCGCGGTAGGCGTCCGGTTCGCTGTCAGCAAAAATGTGCGGAACGCCGCGCTCGTCGTAGAGGATGCGCACTGGCGCGCCCAGCCCGGGCAGATCAGCGAGGCCGCTTCTTACCGGTCGCGAAGCCTCGGAGAGCGCCACAAAAGCCAGAAGAATCAGCGCAAGAACTGCCGCCGCTGCCAGCAGCGCCAGGGCTGCCGGACGCAAGAATCGCAACATGCCACCCCCGACTGCGCCGCGCGCAGTAAGGGCTCGATCGCCGCGCAATGCTGGGACGAAGTCAACTCTTTTGAGCGCAATACAAAAGGACGCGCTTCGTGCCGTACTCTTAGAATAGAGAGAGTTGCACGGAAGAGACCAGCGATTCGAAATCTTTGCCAAAGAGCCACAAGGCGCCATCGGCAATTGGCGCCAGCTGCTTGTCGACGTAGTGATCGTAGTCGGGCGATTGCGGCTTGAGTTCGACGGGTACGGGACCCTCGCGCGTTACTACATAGCGCACCACGCCGCGCGCCTGCGGCAACATTCGCGCCGCCTGCACGTGCGGCGGCGCGCTTTGCGTGTACTCGGCCAGCGGCTTGCGCAGTCGCTTGCGGTAGACCAGCTGTGTGTCGCGCTGCCCGAGACGCACCTCGCCTACGACCGCTCGGATCCAGTCCGAGGGATCTTCGCCGCGAAAAACGCGCGCATAGAGCTCGCGCTGAAACTCGCGCGCCAGTTCGGTCCAGTCGCTGCGCACTACCTCCATTCCCGTGAAGTGCAGCGTTTCGACGCCGGCATCGACGCGCAGGCCGGCGTAACGCTTGCGCGCCCCCTTCTCCTGTCCGCGCATCGGCGGCAAAAAGAACTTACTGAAGCGGCGTTCAAATTGCAGCTTCAGATAGGAGGTCAGCTGAAACTCATCAGCCAGCCGCCGCTGCCAGTATTCGTTTAACTCGTCGGCCAGCTGCTGCGCACGTTGATCGGCCGCGGCCTCATCCTCCGGGCGCAGCTGAACAAAAAGCGAATCGGTATCGCCGTAGAGCGTACGGTAGCCGCGCTCTTCCAGCCAGGCCACGCACTCCGTTAGCAGCCACTGCCCGGTCAGGGTAATGGCGTTGGGCAAATCGGCGTGGTAAAAACGACAACCCGGCGATCCCATCACGCCGTAGAAGCTGTTCATCAGAATCTTGATGGCCATTGACAGATGTTCATCGCCCTCGCGGCGCGCGGCGGCGCGCAGTTCAAAGAGTTCGCCGATGAAGTCGGGCAGAAGGTGTTCGCTGCGTGAAAATCGACGATCGCCGGCCGGCGTGGAAAGCGGATCGTGATCGCGCATCAAAAGCGAATAGGGATCGATGTGGAAGGTGCGGATGATGGAGGGATAGAGGCTGCGAAAATCCAGGGCGACGACCTGCTGGTAGAGGCCGGGGACCGGCTGCAAAACGCGACCGCCGGGCGCGCTCTGGCTAAAGCGTACGTCTTGCTGGGAGATGGCCACGTAGCCTTTGCGATGCAGACGCGGCAGCATAAAGAAATCAAATGCGCGCACGCTCTGGCCAATGTCGCCCATCAGCAGTCCGGATATTTCGCTGCGCCGCATGGTCAGTTCGGCCAGACCGGTCTTTGCAAAGATCTCCTGCACCAGCTCGGCGTCGCGCAGATTGTAGCGCGCCAGCTGCAGCGGGTCCTCGGCATAGAGGCGTTCGATCTCGGCGATCTTATCGCTGCCGCCGGAGCTGATCAGTTTGCCTTCGCCAAGTAATTCGTGCGCCACGCTGTCCAGGCTGAGGTCTTCGAAGTTATAGAAAGCGGCGCGCAAAGCCAGCGGGCCATCGATGCAGACGCGGCCGGGAATCGCCGCGCGATCGCCGCCGCTGGTCCGCGGCCGCACTTCAGCTGTCAGTCCGTCGCGCCCCAGTCGGAAGGGCAGCGAGTGGGCGCGACATTTGGCTTCCAGAAAGCGTAGATCGAAGCCGACGACGTTCCAGCCAATCAGCAGATCCGGATCGCGCTCGGCAGTCCATTGCAGAAAGGCCGCCAGACAACTGCGTTCGTCCTCAAAGCACTGCAGTTCAAAGCCTTCGTTTCTAGCGCTGGCGCTTAGTGGAGCAGCGCCGCTGCGCTGTAAGAAGACGACCTTTTGCTTTTGCTGCGGGCCGCGCAGATCGACGGCGATGGAATAGAGCGCGCCGCTTTTGACGCCGGTTTCGATATCCAGCGATAGCGCCGAAAGCGCGGTGCGTACGCGGCCCGGCTTCAGGCGCGGATTGAGAAAGACGCGCCGCCCCAGATCGTCGCCCTCCTCTGCTTCAAAGCTCACAGCGCCGCAGAGAAAGCGCTCCATCAAAAATCGATCGAGCAACGAAACGTCGTCTTCCAGACACTGCACGCCAGCCTCGCGCAGGATGGCGCGGGCGCGGCGCAGGTCGCCTTCGCTCTGAAAGTAGAGGGCGTCGACGGACTCGCCGTCAAAGCTCTTCAGTTCCACGGCCTTGCGACGGCAGCGCAGGGCGCGCTGGTCGAGCTGCGCCCGACGCGGAACAAAGAAGACGGCGCTCTGTTGCTCGAAGCGCAACTCCACCGGACCCAGCTCCGGGGAGCGGCCAAAGAGGCGCAGCACGACGCCGCCCGGGCCGGGGGCCTGCACAGCCGAGAGCAAGAAGGCCTGGTAGGCCGCCATAGCCGGAAGCAGAGCAAGGGCGTAGCGAGCGTCAACCGCGCAGCCGCTGGCGCCCGCAAAAATGCGTCGCCGGCCGCCGACGAGGGGCCCGGCTTGCCCTTGTATGCTGCGCATGGTCCGCGACCGCGAACTGTACGAGGAAGTGATCCTCAAGGCATGTGCAGCAACGCGCCGCTATCTGTGGATTGGCACCGCCGACATCAAAGACATGCACATGGAGATCGGCGGCCGCTTTCGGCCCTTCCTGCAGCTGCTCGATCAACTGGTGCAGCGCGGCGTGGAGATTCGCTTGCTGCACGCCAAGGAGCCCGGCGAACGCTTTCGACGCGACTTTGATCGCTACCCGGCGCTCTTTGAAAGCGAACGATTCGAACGCGTGCTCTGCCCGCGCGTGCATTTCAAATGCATTGTGGTCGATGGACGGCTGGCCTATATTGGCTCGGCAAATCTGACCGGGGCCGGCATGGGCGCCAGGAGCGTGCGCCGGCGCAACTTTGAAGCGGGCATCTGGACCGACGAGGCGGCGCTGGTGACCGCCATGATGGAGCAGTTTGAGGCCGTGTTTCTTGGCCAGCACTGCGCCCGATGCGGACTGCGCGCCGTCTGTCCCGATCCCGTTGTTTAGGCTGCGCTCTAAGGCCAGCGCCCGATACTAAGCATCGCTCAAGCAATCCACGCCTGGCAACACGCGTCCTTCCAGAAATTCGAGGGTAGCGCCGCCGCCAGTACTGACAAAGCTCACTTTGCTGGAGAGACCGGCCTTCTCGATGGCCGCCGCTGAATCACCGCCGCCAATGATGGTAGTGGCGCCGGCGGCAGTGGCATCGGCCAGCGCCTGGGCGATGGCAAAGGTTCCTTTTGCTGTAGCGTCGATTTCAAATACGCCCATCGGTCCGTTCCAGACGATGGTCTTTGCCGCCAGCAAGATCTTGCGGAAGGCTTCGACGCTTGCCGGACCAATGTCCAGACCATAGCTGTCGGCCGGAATTGTTGAATCGCTCACCGTCTTCAGGGCGCCCACTTTGCCGCCATCAAAGTCAAACTCCGTACTGACCTGGAAATCGGATGGCAGCGCCAGCTTCGATCCGCCCTGCTTCAATAATTCGCCCGCCAGACTGACCTTGTCCGCTTCCAGAAGAGACTTGCCGATCTCTTTACCCTGCGCTTTGAGAAAGGTGAAGGTCATGCCGCCGCCCACGATCAGCGTGTCAACGTTGGGCAGCAGATTTTTCATCAGATCAATTTTGCCGGAGATCTTGGCGCCGCCGGAAATGGCCACGTAAGGACGCGCGGGATTGGACAGCGCCTGTCCCAGGTATTTCAGCTCGTCGCGAATCAGATAGCCGCAGGCGGAGCGCTGCACATAGGCGGCGATGCCGGCGGTGGAGGCATGAGCGCGGTGCGCCGTGCCAAAGGCGTCGTTGATGAAGTAGTCTGCGCCGTGCGAAAGTTTGCGGGCAAAGTCGGCGTTGTTCTTTTCTTCTTCGGCATAGAAGCGCACGTTTTCCAGCAGAATGGTTTCGCCGTTTTTCATGGCGGCAATGCGCGCATCGACCTCGGGTCCAATGCAATCGCTGAGCGATTCCACCGGCGAGCCAAGCAATTGCGAAAGGTGGGCGGCCACGGGGGCCAGGCGATACTTATCTTCCGGTCCGCCCTTGGGACGGCCAAGGTGCGTCATCAGGAAGGTGCGGGCGCCGGCCTCGCGCAACTTGCGGATGGTTGGCAGCGCAGCGCGGATGCGCTTGTCGTCGCCCACTTTGCCGTTTTTGACCGGCACGTTGAAATCAACGCGCACTGCGCAAAGTTTGCCGGCCAGATCCAGGTCTTCGATAAACAGCTTTTGTTTGCCCATGATTGTCCGTTCTGGCAAAGTTCGCCGGGAATGGCAATTCGCATTCCCTGTGCGACGTTTAGCACCGCCTGCGCCGGAATCGCGCTTGTCGCTTCGTGCGCCCGTTCGCAGGCAGACCCATGGCAACAAAGGTTGGAGTCATTGGCAGCGGACAGGTCGCCCAGGTACTTGCCGCAGGCTTTCACAGGTACGGATACCAGGTGATGCTGGGCGCACGGCAGTCGGCTAAGGCTGAGGACGCCGCACACAAAGCAGGCGCCGGCATCGCCGCCGGCAACTTCGCCGAGACGGCGGCCTTCGCTCAGATTGTGGTTCTGGCGGTGAAGGGAACGGCGGCCGAAGATGCGGTGCGCTTGATTGGCGCCGAGCAGCTGGCCGGCAAGACCGTGATCGATGTCAGCAATCCTATCTCCGATTTGCCGCCGGTAAATGGCGTTCTGCAATTCTTTACCGGGCCCAACGAATCGTTGATGGAACGGCTGCAGAAGCTGGCGCCGGCGGCCAACTTCGTGAAGGCCTTCAGCTGCGTGGGCAATGCCTACATGGTGGACCCCAAACTGCCTGGCGGCCCGCCGACCATGTTTCTATGCGGCAATTCCGCCGCCGCCAAGGGCGAGGTGATCGAAGCGCTGAAGAAGTTTGGCTGGGACGCGGCCGACATGGGCGGCGTCGAGGCGGCCCGCGCCATCGAACCGCTGTGCATTCTGTGGTGCATTCCGGGATTTATTAACAATAGCTGGACGCACGCCTTCAAATTGCTGCGCGCCTGATCGCTGCGGCGCGGAAGCTTCGGCGATGGGCAAGGACAGGCAGGCGACCCGTGAATTGTGTCCGTCAAAAAACTGGACTTTTTTGACTTAATTTCTGACGAAGCTTATGACATGGCCACGGTCCAGCACCCATTTATCAGCTTCCGCAAAGCCTGGGATGTGGGACCCGATACCTGGTTCCAGCTCGGCCAGAGCGAGGCATTGATTCGGGCAATTTCCACGACGCCGATCATGCCCGAATCTCGCGCCGAAATCTACCGTGTGAACTTGATTCGCGGCGCCCAGGCGACCACCGCGATCGAGGGCAATACACTTTCAGCGGATGAGATTCGCGATATTCTCGCCGGGAAGAGCCTCCCCGGCAGCAAGCAGTACATGGAACAGGAGGTGAGAAATGTCATCAACGCGCTCAATGAACTACGCGATGAAGTCGTGACTGGCGGCGCCATTGACAATCTCGTATCGCCAGACCTGATTCGGCGCTTCCACAGAATGATCGGCAAAGACCTCGGGGCGCACTTTGAGGCGGCGCCCGGCCAATTCCGCAGAGGACAGGTAACCGTCGGCCGCGTCTACCGTCCGCCCGCTGGTTCTGAGGTCGGACCGCTGATGACTGCCTTCTGCGACTGGAGCCGAAAAGAGTTTCACTTTGAGAAGGGACAGAGTTTCTCCACCGCAATCATTCAAGCCATTGTGTCTCATGTCTATGTAGCGTGGATCCATCCCTTCGGTGATGGCAATGGCCGCACCGCAAGATTACTCGAGTTTTACCTGCTCTTGCGCGCCGGGGTCCCTGACATTGCCGCCCATATTCTTTCCAACTTCTACAATGAAACCCGCTCCGAGTACTACCGACAACTGGCTCTCTCCTCGCGTAATAAAGGCGATTTAACGGGGTTTATTGCATACGCGGTCCAAGGACTCAAGGACGGCCTCCTTGTAATCCTCGAAACGGTTCACGCTAACCAGCTGTTGATCGCGTGGCGCGATTATGTTCGCGAGACCTTTCAAGTTTCCGGGATGAAGACAAATCTTACATACAGGAGACAGATGGCGTTGATTCTGTCAGTCAAGCTTGAGCAGGAATATTCGGAAAGCGATCTTGCAGAGGTCAACGCGGCCGTGCGCGTGAGCTACGCGATGGTCAGTCGAAGGACCTTGCAGCGCGACATTCTGGCGCTTATCTCCTACGGGCTGCTGGTGCATTCCGACCAGGGCTACCGGGCCAACACCGCCGTCTTGCGGGGACCAATGGCCAAAGTAAGAGCGGACCGGCGTCTGCTGTGAAAGTCGGCTCAGCGTCCAAAGCTAGCAAGACGAGCTCTAGTGTTTGCGGATTAAGAGCTCTGAATATTAGAGAGTACATCAAGTGACTTCGAAAGACTTTGTAGCCGCGATCGTTGACGCCGACAATGGGTCGGTTATTGTCATAGACCATGTCAATCAGCAAGAGAGCTGAGAAAGCCTCGTTAACATGGTCCCATTCCTTGAGAACGGAATCGGGCGGGCCTGCAAGAATTGAATTGGTTTTCGGCGCGCTGTCCAGTAGGCGGCGTATGCCGCCACTTTCGTAGCATGAGTTCGCTCAATTGAATGAAAATCCTTCAACCGTTTGATATCTGCGCGGGTAATCATCAGAACTGTTTAGGAGGATTTTCTTAGACAGAGTACCATCCTTGATACGCCGAATAAATTGCGCCCCGGCTTCCTTCGTATCCCTATCCACGGTCTGGACCGCATCATCACCAATTGTCGCGAAGAGACTGCAAGCGTTCTCGCGCATTGAGCACATCAGCGCAGGCTTCCCACCGCGGCCCGCCGGCCGCGCCGACATCGCGGTTGTAGCGTATATCAAACGGGTGCTTGGTCGGTACGGCGTCAATGCGCTTGCGGGCCTCGTCGATGCTATTGAGAGCGGCGTCAACCCATACGTCGGTCAGCGTGTCCGGGATCTGGCCAAAAAGCGCATGGATGTCCTGGAGACGATCTGAGAGTGCGGCGTGTACGTCGTCTTCTACTGAGTTGCGATAGCGCATGTTGTAGACGTAAACCTCCGAGAAACGTTGGCCGATTCGCTGGATGCGGCCCTTGCGCTGTTCCAAACGCGTGGGATTCCACGGCAGGTCCATGTTGATTAGCGAGCCGAGAACCTGAAGGTTGAGACCTTCGCTGGCGGCGTCCGTCCCGATCAGCAGTTGGATGCGTTGATCCTGGACGCGCTTCTTGATCTCTTCCCGCGCCATGGGCTCGGCATAGCCGCCGAAGAAGAGGGAAGACTTGTTTGAGCCCGCGTAGAGCCCGATGGGCAGCTCTGGGTAGGCGCTCGTCAGCTCCTGCGCGAGCCATTGTGCGCTGTCGAAGTACTGGGTAAAGATGATGCAACCCCGTTCGAGCCAGGGGCCCGTGCCCTCAACTCCACGATCCAGTATCTGGCGAATCCGTGCGAGCTTGGGATCGGCGCCCTCTTCGGCTGCTGTCGCCAGGCACTGGATGACCCGCGAGAGAAGCTGGTGCTGTTCTGACTGAAGGCGGGGAAGAGAACCGGGTAGCTCCGGTTCATCCTCACTGTCCTCATATTCTTTGGACAGGTCTTCCTCCGAAGTCCCGCCCTGCAGCTTTTGAGCCGTAGACATGCCGGCGGCCATCGAGCTGCCGATACGGCGCAAGAGCAAGGTCTCCAGGAATCCGCTCCCACGGCGCGCTTTGGCGACAGTTGCACAGTATTCGCGGGCTGTGTCATAGGCATCCTGCAGGTAAGAGGAAAGTTCGAGCGAATCCCGACCGGATTCACCGCACAGGCGCACCGCAACAGGGTCCAGCATCGGTCGGCCAGTTTCCGGGTCGAGCGTCGTTTCCAGGGCAAGGCGAGTTCGGCGAACGATGCGGCGAATGAAGGGATTGTGAAATAGAAAGAAAGTCCCGCGTAGATTGGCAACGCGACTCCGGGCAGGGGCATCCAATCTTTCAAGGTCATCGAGTTTTGCCTCATATTCATGAGGTCCCATCGCCAGACTGTCGCGGATGGCACGGAAGGGCTCGCCGCCATCGGCATCCTTTTCGCCTTCGGGCGGGAGGGGGCTGCGAACCCAGTTCCAGAATTCCTGCTCGTTTAGTCCGGGAACGCCTTCAATCGCGGCGCCTACCGCCTGAGCGGGGTCCTTCCACCATTGGCTGTACTTTCCGCCAAACACGTCGGTACGGCCCTCGGCCAAAGCGGCGAGCAGGTCCCAGGCCTCCACAGGGTCCATCTGTACGGGGGTGGCTGTTGCAAGGAGCAGACTGCGGGTCCGTGGCGACACCGCGCGAATGAAGCTCAAGAGATTGTTTGCGTCTGCGGACCCGCTCCCGCGTTTTCCGCCGGGCGTCGCACGGGCTCGCGCGCGGTGGGCCTCGTCGACGATGACGCACTCGTACTTCTTGCGCAGCAGGGCCTGGACCGTGTCGCTGCCGCGGAAGATCAAACCCTGCGAAACGATGCCGATACGACGCGGGCATTTTGCAATGCCAATCTCACCGTCTTTGTGGCGTTCCCCTTCCACGCCGTACTCATCCACCCATGCGCGGTTGTTCCAATAGGCCGAAGGCACTTCGAGCAGGTTCCAGAGCTCCCCCTGCCATTGGCCGAGTAGCGTGCTGGGAACGACGATGAGGACGGGACGATTGTCCGGGCTGTGCAGCGCCATGAGTTGCGCGGCCATGGCCAATTGGATCGTCTTACCGAGACCCACCTGGTCGGCCAGGATCAGTCGGGCGCCGTCGTGCTCAAGGTGCTCCTCAAAGGCGCGCTGAACAAAGTATTTCTGGTGGCTCCAGAGTCCCGCGTGCTTGCGGTACACCGGGCTTTCCACAATCGGCGCCGCCGGATTCGGGTTGGCGCACCACTCCAATTGCGTGCGCACGCGCCGTTTGGCGGTGCGCAACACGTCGTCGATGATGTCGCGCGTCAGGTCGAAGGCATCGGGGGCGCCCCACAGTGTGTTGAACTCATTTTGCACCCAGGCAATCGCCTCGGGCGAGTCATCTTCCCATATCAGCTCGTAGTTGAGCTGAAAGGCCTGCAGCGACTCGTTGGCGCTGCCCACAAAACTGGTTTGCGAATCGTCGTAGTAGGTGATAACACCCGCCTTGCCGTGGATCAGCCCGAAGCGGTCGTTGGGCAGAATGCGCACAGTCATCTGGCCGCTGTCCAGCAGGTGGTAGAGCCGTTCGAGTACGTTGTTCGGCATCGCTCGGGCCGATGGATCCTCGGCGCACCACTCCTGCCACAGCGCTTCTTTGCGGGCACTTTCTGAAACACGACCACCGGCCGAGAATCGCCCGAACGTGACCTGCGAATTGGCAATCACACGGACACGCTTGATGGCTTCGATTTCTTCGCCCGCCACTTCCAGGATGGAAGGACTGAAGTAGCCCGCAATGCGGTCGTAGGTCCTGGCCTGCTTGAGTGCCTTGGCCAGGAACGTGCGCCCAAGCGAGTTGTTTCCCGGGCCGGGTTGCCGTGAGGAGTAGCGCCGTATCATCGTCAGTCGATATCGTTTTCGATGAGACCGGCCAGCAGTTCCGCCATGCGGCATTCCGCTGCGCGTTCGGGGAGGGTGTGCTGAAAGCGAGCCAGGTAACGCAAGAGCGCCACGATATGGGCGCGCTTGCGCCCGAAGCCCTCGACTTCTGTCTTCAGATAGTTGCGTCCCGATTGCGGCGATTCATCCGTCGTAGCCACGGACACGGCGTACAGCAATTGGCGGACCAGCGTCGACCCGAAGCCCTCCGTTCCGAGGTTCCGATTGCTGAACTCGCGCGCCGATTTCACCCGCGCCTCATTGGCGCGAGCGCTGGCCAGAAGCTCCGGGTAGTCCCGCACGCCGTACGTTCGCGCCAGCTCCTGATAGGCGCCGGCACGCAGCTCACCCTTGGATTCCAGATCCAACCCGCGGAGGTAGAGCCGTTCCACCGGGGCCAGATCGTTCCAGAGCAGTTTGCCGAGGCCTTCCGGAATCCGAATCGAAGCGGCCACATCGCGTGCGTTTTCAACAATCGTTTCCAGAGCGCTCTTGACCCCTTTGCCGCGCGGCCGGGTCAGTTCGCGTTCCACGTCGAGGTCCTCTATTTGCCCGTACCCGGTGAGCACCCGCAGGGCTGCGGCGTAGGCGGCCAGTTGGTAGTCCGTGTCGCCGAAGTTGGGTTCTTCCTTGTCCTCGATGCGCTCCATGGACTCCACCTGTCGGCGCACTTCCTCTTCAATGCGCGGTACCAGTTCATCCAGGAAAGCCGTCTCGGTGGACGTGTTCTTGCGGAGCACGAGCAGCACGGTCCCCTGCACGTAGTTGCCGTCTTTCAGCGCCGAGGTCGTCTCGGTGGCAATCGTCCACGCGGCGGTGACATGCAGACCCGAGGCCCACAGAATCACGGCCAGATCGGCCCAGACGCCCGCATCCTGGTGCGTGAACATCACGATTTGCAGGCCGTTGTCCGGCATGTGTTTGGTCAGGTTCGAGTAGGCGGCCACCATGGAACGGCGAAAGTCCTCCCCTTCGCCCTTGATGGCCAATGCGCGACGGGAGTCGGTGGACCATTCCGGAAAGAGCTTGGCCAGGTGCTTTTCATACCAAGCTAGGAAGAACTCGGAGAGCTCGTGGTAGTTCACGGCGTCGGCATAGGGCGGGTCTGTGATCCAAACGTCGCAATCCGCTTCCAAAGCCAGAGCGGAGCACACGCCACAGACGGTGCTTGAGACAAAAGCCTCACGAGACATATCCGCGTTGAAGAAGTTCCCCAGCGTGAGGGAGAGTCCTTTCGCCCCGAAGTTATACATGACATTCAATGCTTGATTGAAGAACGTCTGCGCAATCGATTCACGGTTCTGGCCCGTTCCCCACCGACAAAGCTTGGTGACCCAGTCGGTCACTCGGCCGAGAGCCAGCAAAGATGCCACTCGCATGGGTGCCGAATCATTGTGCCGCATGAGATGTAGGCTAGTCGCCCCAAGAAAGAGGAGTTGACGGGGAGGAAATAGTTGATGCCAGTGCGTCCACCCGCGCGTCCGAATTGGCTCGCTAGTCTTCGGCCCCGGCTCAATCTTCTTGTCCGGAATGAACCCCTGCTTCTGCCAATCCACGAAGCGTTCACGCAGCAGTTCCAGCACGCGCTCTTCTCGCGCCTGATCCTCTGCATCGGGCTCGGCGTAATAGCGCTCCTCCTGCTTGCGCAAGGTTTTGTCCGCGATACGCCGCTCAAAGTTGTCCAGTGCTTCGGCCTCGGCCACCGTCAGTCGCTTCCAGACTTTGCCGTCTTTGATTTCGTAATAGGGGGCCACCCACCGAATGCAGTACAATCGTTCCTGAAATACATCGTCCGGTCGCGGAACGATGTCGTCGGACTCCCACAGGCGCAGGCCCTCCGCATTCTCCCGGCGGATCAAAGACATGGGCACGCGGTTCTTGTTCTTGGGGTGGACCACGTAGCCGCCCTGTACCGTGCCAGCCTTGGCAGCCTTCATCTCGGCCGGCGTAGCATCCATCTTGATCCGGATGCGATAGCGCTGCTCTTTGGGCAGCGGTTCCAGGATGGCCACCGTCTTGGTCTTCTCGCCAATCACCCAGCTCGGCGCAAGCGGCACCCGCCAGCCCGTCTCGGGATCAAGCACCTCCATGCAGTAGAGATAGGCGTCCGCGCGATGGCCTTTGGCGTTGTGCTCAATGCCCCACTCGGTGATCTGCCTGTCCACGGCGTTGTAGATCTCTTCCTGTGCACGCCGCACCTCTTCGGCCACCTCGGGGCCGCCGCCCACAATGTTCAAAGCAGCCCAGGTCAGGAGCGCCGCTACCGGGTTGAGATCGCTCGCGTAGACATCGCATCCCAGTCGTGCGGCTTCAAAGGGAATGCTGCCGCCGCCGCAGAAGGCATCGCCCACGCGCGGGACATGGCCGAAGCGCCGCATGCCCAACTCACGCACGAGCTCGGGAAGGGACGCGGCAGAGGTGCCGAGGTGGGAGTTGATCTTCTGCCACGCTTCAGGAGAAGGCCCTTCAAGATGCTCGGCGCGCACGCCATACTCGATCTTCTCATCATAGTAGAGCGATTGGAACGCCAGCCGTTCGAGCGCCACCTTCTCGGCGGTCGTGGCGTCCTTCTTCCAACGGAACGAGTCTTCCTTCCTGGAATTCGTCGTGACAAATCCAAACAGCGTCGACTTGAGGTCGTGCGTCAGTCCGGGAAGCGCGCTGGCAAAGTCGCCTACTCGGGCTACCACCCGGTCGTGATGCTCTTCGTCCGTGAGCACTCGCACGATTTCCGTGGGCGCGATGTTTCTCTTCGCCGCTTCCTTTCGGCGCCAGAGTCCCTCTTCGTCCATGGTCATCAGGGCCAGAAAGACTTCACGGTCCTTCTCTGAATCATCCGTGGCCGGCAGCAGAAGTCCCAGTAAAGCGGCACGCACCAGTACAAGCGGCTTTCGCCCCCACCACTTTCCCAATCCGGTGAGCGTCTGGCTGTAGTTGGCCATGCGCTCCTTGTAGGACTCCTTCGAGACCTTGGAGACCGGGAACTGGTCTTCAATGAAGGTGCGGTCGTTCAAGCGGTGTCTCCCAGCATTCTGAGAAGATGCGTATTGGCAAAGATGTGGTACTTACCGACGTGCAGATCGCCGATGTACTGCGCGTCGCGCAGTTCGCTCAAGTAGCGGCTGGCCGTCATATAGTGCACTCCGATTCTCTCCGCAAGTCGGGTCGGCGTAATGAAGGGACTGGTGAACAGTTCCTCAATCACTCCTGCGCGGACGATTTTCCCGTGGCTTTCCAGGGCGGCTTCACGCATCCAGGTGTACAGCTCCTGCACGCGCAGGACAACTTGCTTGGTGTCCAGGGCCTGCTCATGGAATCCGGCCAGCATGAACAACACGTATTCCTCCCAGGCCCCGAGCGCCGAGACATTTCGGAGTAAGCGATAGTACTCTGCCCTGTTGCGATTGATGTAAGCGCTGATGTAGAGCACCGGCACCGAAAGCAGACGATCCTGGACGAGCTGAAGCACCATCAAGATCCGACCCGTACGCCCATTGCCATCCACGAAAGGATGGATGGCCTCAAACTGGTAGTGGGCCAGCGCCGCCTTGATCAACGGATCGTAATCCGAATCACTGTTGGCGAACGTCTCCCAATTCGCCATCAGTCGCGCAATGTGCTGCGCTTCCGGCGGCGTGTAGACGGCCTCTCCCGTCGCCAAATTCTTGATGCTGTTTTGCGTACGGCGATAGCCGCGCACTCCCGGACCCATCAATCTTTCGTGAATCCCAAGGATCAGTCGTGTGGAGAGCGGCAGAGCGCCCAACTGACCATAGCCCCAGGCAATCGCTTCACCGTAGCGGCGGACTTCTTTGTTGGCCTCCCGCTGCTCCACCTCCGGAAAGAGTGACTCCTGCAGCACTTCCTCCAGGGTGGTGTGCACGTTCTCGATTTCCGAACTGGCCAGTGATTCCTTGATGACCGCGGGAGAAAGCAACAGCATCGGGTTCGACATTTGCTCGGTGTACCCTTTCAGCTCGGCCACTGCGGCCCGGATGTCCGGGAGTCGCCGGTAAATCGGCGGGTCATCAGCAATCCACCTGGGCGGCAGATCCGGCAGCGCAAAGGGCTTCTGGGGATCCATATGCTGCATTTTTTCATTTTTTACGACATATGTCCGCCGCGACATCACATTTTGCGACATATAGCGCCCGTCGCTTGTTCAGTCGTCATGCTCCACAGGGTTCTCGGTCAGCGCAAAGCGCAGCGCCTTGCGCCAGCCGCGCCCCCGGCCGCGGACGGCCTGCCCGGTGGCTGCATTGGTCATGGTAAAGAGCCACCAACGCTCCTCGGGCTTCAGACCCTGCCAGTTGCACAGAGCCCTTGGCACCGCGCCGGGTTCCGCCTCCTCAATGGCCCAGCACAGCACCAGTAGCTCCTTGCCGAAAAGCCGCGGCAAGATGTTGTATCCTTTGCGAAAGCGTGAGCTGCGCAGCCCGGTTCGCTTCAGTCGCTGGTTAAAATCGAATTGCACGGCATCTTCAATCAACGACCACTTTGCCAGCGGCAGGATCACGCGCATCCCCGCATCTGTCGGCTGCAGCGTGTAGTCAATCCGCCTGCGCTCCGGACTCGTGAAATACTCAAAGTGCTCGCTCACGTAGACGTGCGGACCATCCTTTTCGGGAATTGTGACAACAAAGTGATGCGCCGATTCCTCCGGGACCAAACCGAAGCTGAGACCGCTCTCCGTGTCGGGGGCCTCCGAACCACGAGCCCTATGCGTACTCGTCTTCCTGGCCGCCTTTCTTTGGGGCGATTTGGTCATTGCTGCACGTCCTCAACGCGATAGGAAAGCGAGAGTTTTGCCACGAAATCTTCGAAGTCGGCGCCCCGTGGAAACTCCAGCCGCGGCACAATTGTCTTCACGTTGGTATCCACACGCGCCTGACCTTCTGCAAAGAACGGCTTGCGCAAGACTTCGACCAGCTCCTTGAGGTCTCCACCGGCAAGCGATACGCCGTTGCTCGAGCTATACTCAACAAAGTCCTGGCCCACGGCAGAGATAACGATACGAACCCCTAATGCACGCCCCTGCCGTGCGATTAGTTCCTCATAGAAGCGAAAGCTGCCCTCCGTCGTTCCAAACTCCTGCCTGGCCTTCAATACAAGCGACCTGTGCGGATCGATAGTCCGCCTTTCGCTGGTCGGATCAATGGTAACTTGCAGCACATCAGATTCAATTCCGTCCTTTTCGGCAATCACCTGGATGAGGCACTTCTTCTTCACTTCGAAGGGTCCGGAGTACGTTCCCCCCACATCCCGCGGGTGCGAGCCATCCGTCGTGTAGCGAATCGGCGCATCCGGCACGGCCTTCAGCTCCACAAGCGTCTTCCCGCCCTGGTGCAGGGGATTGTAGGCAAGCGTGATTTCATTCTGCCAGTAGACCACGTCTCCCACCGGATGACCGTTCTGCGAATCCACACAGAGGAAGCCCACGCGCATGGCCGCCGTCTTAAAGCTCTTCAAGTCCGTGATGCGCGTGGACCCCTCTGTCGGCGGAGCTCCGACGTCGAAGAACACCTGGTCCCCATGCAGCGGCTCAACGCGCAGAGTGGCCGCCCCGGTTTCGCGATCCCGATCCAGCAGGGCAATTTGCACTCCCGTCGCCGGCGGTGGGAAAGGCCCCTTGTTCACGAAGCGCCCGTTCTCACGCCAGAAATCCTGCCGCAACATTCGATCTTTGAGTCGCTCCAACGCGTCGGGACGATGGAATTGCCAAACCGCCTGCATGGCCGCACGCTTTCTTACCTCCGCCCACTCCATCTCCTGACTGCCGAACAAGCGTTGTTCGCACTTTTTCCGAAACGTGTCGCTGTCCACGTCTGTCGTGAACTTCTGTTTGGTCTCAAGAGTGCTCCGGATCTGTTGCTCCCCGTTGTAATCGTTGCCCACGAAGTTCATGCTGAAGTCGGCCGCCATCAGCTTGTCCTGAGAGGGATAGTACAAACGCGTGAACGTTTCCCGGGCAGCACTCGTGAAGTGATTGCGGTACTGGTCGCCCAGTTCTTTAGCTTCCCGGAACTGCGGGTCGCTTTCGGCAATCTTGTCGGCGCTCATCTCGTTCAGGACGGCTGCGACGGCCTTCAATTCCTTGGCCGTCTTGATCAGCGAGTCCATACCGGCCCGGTCCCCGCTCAGAAATAGAACTCGGTTCTTGTACACCTGCTCGTCATAGAAAGACGCAATGGCTGGATCCAGCACCCCGGGGTTCGGTTTCTGAACGAGCAGCACCACTTTATCCACATTGAGCTGGATGCTGTCCAAGGGCTGAAGCACGGCCACAGACTGGTAGACATCGCGCGTGGCGGGCTCGAATATCTCCCCTATGCGCCTGCGAATCTCCTCAACGGATTGATCCTGATTGTAGGTCCGGACGAATGAGTTGATCCGTGCGACGACGTTCTGCACATCCTTGACGACATAGCGGCCATCCCGATCCGCGTGCAGGTACCAGCAGCTCGTCCGCAGAGCCGGAAGCACCTTCTGGCGAATTTGCCCGATGTCCCGACCGGGAGACACCAGATAGTGCACAAGCTCAGCCTCGGTGAGACCGCGAACAGTATTTTGAACCTGACCGAGCGAAGATACGAGGATTGTGGTCAGGGCCATCTGGTGGAGAGGCGCTTCCAGACCCTCATCAAGGCGCTCGGCCTCAGAATTGCCTCCGTCCGCGATGTCGTGACTGATGGCGTTCGTCAGTGCGGAATTGATCTGCGTAATCTGCGTATGCGTCTCAGCATTGTTCAGGTTAAAGTCCGCGGGAGCGAGCAGATACGTCGGCTGCTTCCTTCCGGAATTTTCGTACAGAGAAACCACGAGCGCCCGCAACAAACGCAAGAGCCCACGAGTCTGCTGAAAGCCGGCATTGTCCTTGAACCGTGCGTAGAGGTCCCTAACTGCCGGGTGAAAGGGATAGGAATCCCTGATGCGCGCGGCAAAATCTTCCGGCCGGGCATCGGTAAGGTCCATCTGTTTGGCTTTTTCGAGCTCCTTGCGGTACCCCTCGGCAATCTCATCGATCTGCGTTTCTGCTGGAAGCGCCGCAAACAGCTTGCGCTTGAGGATGTGGTAGACCTCATCCGAGTTCTGCCTGACCGGCTCCAGGTTCAGAGCGGTACGTCCCACTTCATTGTCAAGGTTGGCGAGCGCCGCCCCCAGGCTGGCAGAGCCTCCCTCGTAGGTAGCGCGGAGGTCGGAGATCACGACCAGCACATTGCCCAATTCCGCCTTATTCGCGGCCACAATCAAGTTGGCAAGAGCGGTTGTCGTGACGACTGCAAGATTTGAATCGCCCACCTTCAGGCTCTGAGCGTTCTCGAAGTAGGGCGGCATTTCATCGAGGAGGATCAGCAGGGGCTCCCCTCTCAATAGATTGACCCAGGCTGTTTCTCCGGGCGCCTTGAGACCGTTCTTGAAGTAGGGGGCAAAATCCCCTTCCTTTCCGATCTGCGCCGCTATGCTACCCCAAACCCCGTTTTCCACATCGCTCTGACGGCCGGAGAATGCGGCGACCCGCACCTTCTCCCGGTAGGAGGCAAACTCGGGCACGACCTTCTCCCTGATATCAGGACGCGCCGCCAGGAGGCCCAAGGCTACCATGTTGTGCGTTTTACCGCCGCCCATCGCTTGTGTGAGTTTGATGACGCTGATGCCGGTCTTGCCCTGGAAACGGTCAAAGGCGGCCCTCAAAAGATGCTGCATGCCCTCCGTAACGTAGTTCTCGGTGAAAAACGAATCAGCATCAATGCCATCCTGGATCAGGTCCGTCAGGTTGAGCGCATAATCGCGGTGGATCTTTTTGAGTACGTCCGGCCGTGGAGTACAGAGTTCTTGAACAGTTTTCATGGATATTCGATAGTTCTCTGAATACTGACAGTTGAGGGTCTTGCTCCTACCTGCCAATACTGGAAAGCGAATTCTATTGAGCCGCACTAACTTTTCAAACTATTCACGGCGCGTCTGACATGCTGACCTGCTCCCCGAAAATAGCCGGCGGTCAGGATCAAGATTTCGGGGAGTGCTAAAATACCGGCGCGGCTTGCCCCGAAAGCACGGGACGAGGATAGGCAAGATCAAATTTGCTTACTTATTCGGCAGCCTGGCCAGACGCACTCCGTGGCAGCCGCTAGATGGCAAGGATCGACGCGCCGTACGGACGACAAGAGGTCAACGCGCAATGGCTGCGCTACTCCATGGTCCACAACACCGAAAAGATCACCAACGCCGCTGATATCCGGCGTTTGTGAAAACGCAGTCCGTGGGCGCGAGCAGCTATTCGAGCGTCGCACCGCAAAAAACTTCGATTCGCCTGAATCGGATCCAGAAAGTTCGCCTGAATCTGTCCCAAAGGGCGGAGCGAGGATAGGCAGCCTCAAATTCTGTACTTAGTCGCCAGTCTGGTTATCTGCCGTTTGCCCCGCACCGAGATCGCTATTCCACATAAGCAGTAAGCCACGGATGGCGTTTTTCACCGGAAAGCATCTTTCCGGTGCTGGATATTGGTGAGATAAACCGCTCTGGCATCGTCGTCAATGACATAAGTAATTCGGTAGCGTCCAATACGGTAGCGATAAGCGAAAGGGAATTCACCTTTGAGTTTTTTGATGTTTGGTCCAGCATGTGGCGACCTCTTAAGAGACGGATAGACAGTTCGCAGAAGCTTGCCGGAGAGGTTACTGATTTTGAGCTTCTTCAGCGATTTGGCATAGACTTCAGTTTCGAATACGGCGTATTCAGAGGACACGCTTGATTCTGCCTTTCTTGATGTCCTGAAGCGCGGCTTTGAAATTCGTCTGGAAAGAAGGGTCGGCCAGGATCTCGTTCATTTCTTCATCGGAGACAAACTGATCCTCCACAAGATAGCTCCGGGCGGCCGTTTCGACATAGTTTGAAAGTGTGCGGTTTTGAGCTCCGGCAGCCAGCTTGAGGGCCCTGTAAAGGCGTTCATCGACGCGAAGGGTTATGGTTTTGGGCATCTGAGTACATCCGCTACAATCTGATGCAATGTTATTCAATCCGTGGAATCTGTCAAATCAAAGAGTTGGCGTTCTCTCGCGGCCACGGATGACCGCGCTTCCTGCGGGGCAAATGTCAGATAACGTTATAGCTAGCCGAAGTTTGCAAGCGAAGCGAAGCGAATTTGCCCGAAACACTGCGCGGCGCGCGCGCTTCGAATATTCCGAAACCAGCGCGCGAGCGCGTGAAGCAAAAAGGCAACGCCCAATGGCTGCTCTATTGCATGGTCCACAACATTGAAAAGATCGCCAACGCTGCTGATCTCCGGCGTTTGTGATCGCGCAATCCGTGCGCCCGGGCCGCCATTCGCGCACCGCCCTGCGAAAAACGTCGAATTGCCTGACTCCGATCCAAAAAGTTCGCCTCGATCTGTCCGAAGGGGCAGGCGAGGACAGGCAGCTTCAAATTCTGTACTTATCCGTCAGTCTGGTTATGCGGAGTTGCACCCCGGGGTGTTACGGCATGCTCATATCGGCACAGGCGGCGCATGGGGAGTACTGCGGGATTGCTCAGTTCCACCCCTCGTCAATCCATGAGAACGCGTCCCCGGACTGCGTGTCCACGATGAGGTGGAGACCGCACACAGGGCCGTCGGGAAACTGTCCGGAGCCCTGGAAGTAGACCGAGCGCGCGAGGACCAAGTTCGGCGGCGCGAAGTCGCCCGGAAACGGTTGGGAGCTAAGCTTCTGAAAATCGTCCAAGAATTGATCGCTCGTCTTCTGTCCGATGGCGGGCAATCGAAGGTTGGGTTCAAATCGAAATGATTCCGCCCAGATGTAGAGGGGCGGAAAAACAGTTTCGGCAAGGAATGATGCGTAGACGGTCCGAGGTTCGGATATGTCAAAACCCGAACAGGCCCGAAGGGCAGAAGACACATCCGCCGCAGAGCGTTGCTTGATCTGTCGAAATTTAACGCGAGCGAGAGCCGCAGACAAGCTATCCAGCGGCCGGTGGAGCTGTGCCACCATTCTCCGACACCCCGATGCTTCAAATAAGACGAAGAGCGCCAGAAGAGGCAGCAGAGCTTGCGATAGGCTCGGAGTACAATGTCGCATGACGGAACAGGCTACAGGATGTCCGGCCGCAGTCCGGAGGCGGTTGATGGGCGGTCCGCTACGCGCATTTATTCAGCCCATAGGGTAACGCGAGTTATGCGCCGTGAACAACTCATTTTCTCCCAAATCCATGGGGTTCCCAATACTGAATTGATTCGAAGTATTCGGCCGATCCGTGTACTTGCTCGCACATCGGCGTCAAGCATCGTAGCGCAAGCCTGCTCCCTGCAAGTGAAAAAGTCATATCGGGCGAAGTTTTTTCGTCGCAATCAGGTGACATACAGGCGCGAATTGAATCGACATTTGTTGACCAGCGTCCTCTGAACGCCGGCACATCGCAATATGCCGAATCCCAGTAAGTTCCGTCGGGATCAAAGGCCTTTGCATCGCAAACAAAGCACCCGACGCCGATGCATCCGCCCGTGAACTTAGAAGGATTGAGATGCGCGGCAGGATAGTCTGGCGCACCTATGTACGCGTCGAAGACCCAGCCGGAAATTTCCGTTGAATGGCCTGAACGGGAATGAAGAAAATAATTGGCATAACACCAATGCCCTGACTTTCCATCGACGAGCGTCGATTCGGAACTGCAACCCAGCAAGCGAAAATGAACCGGGTACGGAATGGTGATCTCAACGGCGGCCGTCGTCGACGCGTGCTCGCGGATATTGAGGCCTGATTTCGCAATGACGCGTACGAAGTGGTTCACCTCGTATGGCACAAAGGAGCCCACAGCTTCACTGCGCGGATCTGTGGACGGGAGGCTGCTTGGTTTGCAGAAGCTCGCGAAGACCAGGGCGACTGCGAGAATATGACTGTTGTTCACAAGATCCTTCCCCCAAGTTGTTCAGGGCGTATAACGGAGAGGATAGCCGGCGTTCCGTCGGTGGCGAAATGCGGTCCAGCCCGATCCGGTGCGCGCCATCTATTCTGCCGCCAAACGGCGCGCATCCGGACGGAGGCCAATGAGAAAAACGACGTGAGCCGTTTGGCCGTAGAGGGCGCAGACCCAGGGAGGCGCGACAGTGCCGACGCCGCAGGTATCCGGAAGTTATCCGCTGTTGGCCAGCATTTCGATAACCAGCGGCCCGATAGCAGGGGCGCGATGGCGCTTACAAAGGCTTCTACTGGAGCGCTCAAACGGGAAACATCGGCTTCGGAGAGATCGGCTACGGGCGCCCTGACGGCATCGAAAGACCGAGCCAGGAAGAACGCGATGTTCTCAGCCGGCTGGCGCCTGGCGATAGCAGCGCGAACGAATGCAATATTCCCCTGAAGTTGTAATGCTGGGAAGGCGTTCGTAATCTGCTCGAGGAGAAGGGCCGCTTCGGCGGCCAATGTCCAGATGAGGGTATCGTCAGCTGGCGTGGGCGAGTTGCGCTGAAGTTCGTCTTCGAGCAGGAAGAGGGTTTCAGAGATCAGGGAGATGAGACGATCAGGTCGAACGCCATCGTGCGTCATCTGAAGGAGGATACCCATGTTCTGGCTGGCCCCTAAGCATATATAGGGCTTCAGACGCTGGCCAATGGCGCCTAACGTGTGAAGTTACCAGAAGCGCGCAAGGTGCATTTGTCCGCCGCACGGCGCGGTGCGCACGCTTCTTATGTTCCGAAACTGCGCGCAACCGCGCGAGACAAAAAGACGAACGAAACGAGCCGTTTGCTGAGAGCGCCAGGACCGAACACCGTAGCGAAACGAAGTGCAACGAAGGGCGGAGCTTGTAACGAGAGTGATACGCAGTTGCGCCGCTCTTATTTTGCTGCAGCGAATTCTCCGACAACCTTTGGTTGCCTCTCAATAATTTGTAAAAGTCGAATTGAGGAGCCAGCTGGTTTGTTCCGACCGGATTCCCATGCTTCCACCGTTTTGATCGAAACACCAAGGACATCAGCGAAGCGCCGTTGAGAAAGATGAAGATTTTCACGAATCTTCTTAATCTTTTGACGACTTATTTTCGGAAGTGGCGCGATTTTGATGGTTACAGTTCTGCCCGCAGACTTTTTTCCTGCTTCATACTGAACTGCCTCACCGAGACCTTTGAGGATGCTTTCAGCAACTGATTGCTTTTTCATGATTTCTCTCCTGCAAGGGCTTTGATGAAGCTACGAATCTGTTTTTTCTCTGTCTCAGAGAGATCATCCTTTTCATTCTTAGGATAAACCGTGACCAGGTAGATTGTTTCTTTCAGCACGATATCCACGTATGCAACTCTAGCTCCACCTCGTTTTCCGCGACCAGGAAGCGCCCATCGCAGCTTTCTCAAACCACCCGTTCCGGAGACCACCTTACCCGCATCTGGATGATGACAGAGAGAGTATTGTAGCTCCAGTAAATCATCGTCTGTTAAGCCTAATCGAGCCCATTGCTTGTCAAATTCCGCAAGGATGACAAATTCCCTGGTCACAGAACAATGTATACCCTATTGGATAGGGTGTCAAGTATTTCTATTCCGAGTGGCGCAATTGCGTATGACGTGTTCGTGTATCTGAAGTTTGCGCGAAGCGCAAATTTGTCCGCCGCACGGCGCGGTGCGCGCGCTTCCAATATTCCCAAATCCGCGCGCAACCGCGCGAAGGAAGAAGGCGAACGAAACGAGCCGTATGCTGAGAGTGCCAGGACCGAACACCGTAGCGAAACGAAGTGCCGCGAAGGGCGGAGCTGGTAGCGAGAGTTCGGTGAAATGCCCCGGCGTTTCAGCGCTAACGCAGGATTCTTCGAAACTGTCGACTTTCGTGGATAACCGCAAAGACGGAAAGGGAATATGTCACCGTAGCCGGGCGAGGAGCTGGGCCTTCAAATCTTGCCAGGGAATGCCAGGTTTTTCAGCATCTTCCGCCAGCCGACGCTCCAGTAAGTCCCGAACATCATCTTGCACATCTACTGGTTCTTTTGCAACAATTGTGTCCCAGATAGTGGAGAGCGCATCCAATTGCTCGTCTATGGATAAATTGGCGATCTCGGCCAGCGTTGAATTCGGGGATACTGGCACCAGCGCTAGGAAAACCTGACCTCTGCGTTTCGGCAAGCACGTTAGGCCCTCCTGCTGTAGCATCAAAAAGTGTTGCGTATGGCGTGTGAAGCGGCGTGGCAGCTCTCATGATCACCGGTATGGACTTTGCCGGATGATTTTTCTCTCGGCAGGACATTTCTGCTAACGTAGTGAGCTAACCGACGTGCGAGCAAAGCGAGCATGTGCCCGAGTAGCGGGGCCGGATTACAGCCGTGCGCGCCTTAGCAATTTGCCAAAATTGCGCGCACCGGCGCGAGCAGAAACAATGAAATGTTTCCGCGAGAGTCCCGCGTGGCCGAGGACGTACCGCAAGGCACGTCGCAGCGTGAATGTGAAGTTGTACGATGCGCCCGGTTCGAGTTAGATCGGGAAAATCGTTTCGATGTGGGCTTTTGCCGCGTCTCCACGCATGTGGCGGATATTCGCATTTCGCTTGCGTTCTGAAAAGAACTCATCTTGCGCCGCCCAGAGAATGAAAATTTTCTTTATTTCGGTCTCACGGTGATAGTTAACGACGATGTAGTTTTCCCCTTTTATAACAGCAGATTGATTGATGGCGAGACCGCCATTCTTGCATATTTTAACTTCCCAACGATCTTTCCCGCGAGCGAGATCCGCAAAGCCAAGGCCACGGTGGAAGGTTTTACAGTGCTGAATGATAGAGGTTTCGATCTTCTCCGACAAATCGCGCGCAATCACACCAGCGGAGGGGGCTTTGAACCCATATTGATCGAACACCGGAGTTATCCGCTCATAAAGATTGCGAAGTTTCATGAACGCGGATTCCACGGCAATGATGATGGCTTTTTTCTCCAGCGCGGTGAGCGGGCTAGGCGGCGCATAGGGCTTCGCCAGCGGCAAAAGCTTCGATTGGGAAACTTTCTTGGGTTTTGGACTCATTGTAACCCCTGAACCGGGCCTTTCGTTTGACGGAACAGGCTAAACGACGGTGCGAGCAATGTGCCCGAAGGACCGCTCCGGCACGCGCCATATTTTCAGCACGCCAGGGCGGTGCGTGTCCAGACGAGCGCAAAAAGACGAATGAAATGAGCCGTTTGGGCGGAGAGGGCCAAGCGGCCGAGCACCGCAGGCGAAGCCGAGGAGCGGAGCTGTTGGCCGGAAGCCATACGCAGTTCCGCTCGAAATCGTTTGCTTGACCGCATGCGTATTGCTATCATATTGACAGTATACATATGGAGTTACGGTTCGAATGGGACGAGGCGAAGAACCGCGCGAACTTCCGAAAGCACGGAGTCTGGTTCAAGAGGGCCAGAGCGTTTTTCATGACGAGAATGCGCGCTTCATGCCCGATCCTGACCATTCCGACGGGGAGGATAGGTTCGTTTTGCTCGGTCTTTCACACGATGTACGGCTGCTGGTCGTCGTTCATTGTTACCGTGAAAGTGACGAAGTAATCCGGATCATTTCCGCCCGGAAGGCAACGAGGCCGGAGAGCCGGCAATACGAGGAGCTTTTATGAGGAAAGAATACGACTTCAGCAAATCCAAGAAGAATCCTTATGCAAAAAAACTTCGCCGACCTGTGACGATCCGGCTCGATGTGGATACGGTGGGTTATTTCAAGAGGATGGCAGAAGAGACGGGAATCCCGTATCAAAATCTGATCAACCTGTATTTGGCCGATTGTGCCGCGAAGCGAAAGAAACTCGATATGAACTGGCGGCCTGCGGTTTCAGCAAGATAGCGGTTCCCCTTCGCGCGGAATTTCGCATAACGAATTAGGGTAAACGAAGTTGGCCGAAGGCCAATTTCTCCGCAGCCCGGTGCGACGGGCGCGATTCTTTTTTCAGAATCGCGCGCGTCCGCACGGAGCAAAACGAGGCGAACGGAGTGAGACGGTTTTGCGGAGAGGGCCAGGACCAAACACCGGAGCGCCGTATTGGGCGCAAGGAGCGGAGCGTTTACCCGAAGCTATGCGATGCGGCGAGCTGCTCAGCAGTCCGCACAAAAACTGCTCCAGACAAGCTTTCCATTTTCTTCAGTAACAAGAATTCTGAAAAAGTGGCCTCTCTGGCGAACGTACTCAATACGAATTTCACTGGGTGTTACAGAGATGTTTTCCATATCGGCAGGATTTTCAGAAAAAAGCTTTAATACCTCAGCGATGCCTTGCGATGGTAGAAATTGCAATTGTAAAGGTCCGGTTCGAATTGAAAAATCACAGCTCAGGAGAGTTTGCAACTGCGGTGCATTTTGCGTACGGACTCCGGCTTTGATGATCTCAGCAAATTGTGCCAGCGTAAGATTTGCGTGGTTTGCTGTGAGACGGCAAGTTATCAGATCCATTCGATACTGGGCTTCTCGTGAGGCGGAGTACAGGCCATGGCAACCTTCTGAGCGCTGTGCGTGTGGAAAATTTTGGATGATCTCCCCATATTCTGCAATGGCCAGAGTCGGATTCGACCTTTCAACTGCTCCGGCGGCCGAAAAAGCGAAATCGACTCCAAGATTTTCCGGCGCAACAAAGGCACCGAAAACCCACCCTGGATTTGAACAGGCACGAATAACCTTCACCCAGACAGCTGTCCTGCCATCAATAGTTTGCAAGTCATGAGTTCTTTCAAGTTCAATAACAGTGTCGCCCTTGTTATATGAACCAATGACATTTCCTGACAGCGACGGTTCCGTTCTGATGCGAACGCCGTCGGCCGAAATCGATCTTGTACGAGGATCCTGGCCGTAGATTTGACCACAAGCAAGGAGAGCGAGTAAATTTGTTCTGGCCGGTATCTTCATATCAGCGGACCGTTTCGCATAACGTTCTAGCTACGCGACGTTGCCGCGAAGCGGCAATGTGCCAGAAGGCCGTCGCGGCAGGCGCCCTGCCATATTCCAGAATAGCGCCTGTCCGCGCGAGCGCAGCGAGAGGCCGAGGGCCGAGCACCGCAGGCGAAGCCGAGGAGCGTAGCGCGTAGCGGGAGTTAAACGATTGGCCCTCGCGCGCAGATCACGTGAGCTATCGCCGCAGACAGACAATGCGGCCGTCCGAAGCGCCGTCGCAAAGAACGAATCACAAGGCGCCATCGATCGGGCGCTTGTTTGAGAAAATGCATTCATATCTAGAGAAGTTTTCCGAAGAGAGGAGACCTTCGCCCGTCAGCATAAGAAAAGAAGAATATAGCTTTCGTCGGCCGCATTGCGCGAAAATCGCGCTAGCACGACGGGCCTTTCGTTTAACTCATTTTAGACGAAATTGCCCGCTCATTGAGCAAGATCCCTGTCGGCCAAACGTTCAACAAGAGCCCAGACTTTGGGATCCGTCCAACCCTGCTCATAGAACCTCTTCACTATATTGCAATTGTGGGTTGCATAGAAGACTAGGTGCGGATGGCCGGGTGACAATTGGTTGAGTTGTTCGAGAAGCTTATAGATGGCGATTTGCAATTTTGTCCCTACTTGCGCATGCCAGCCAACGGTATTCATTGTGAAGACACCCACTTGCGACCTGTGAGGAAGGTTGGTGGCGTAGATGGTCCCATCGGTTGACCCAACCAAAGATATGATGCTCCCGGTAACAGTATCCAGACGACCTGTGTAAAAGCCCAACAATTGAATTGCGCTTTCCATATGAGGTTGATCTCGGCCCCCTTGCAGTTCTTGATGGGTAAAGTACAGTGAAAGCAGCACACCAACAAAGGTGGCGAAGGATAGAAGTGGATTAACGACACCACCGAGATAGTCACCGAATGTCCCCCAGTCTGCTGGGTCGGCCGAGACTCCATGCGCTGAAAAGTGGATTACATAGACCAATACGGTGGAGAGATAAGTGCCGCCAACGATTGCACCGATGATCCAAAGTTTTTTCATTATTCAGATTCCAAGCGGGGCTATTTGCGCCTAACATTTTAGCTACCCGAGGTTCACGAGTAAGGCGAGCAAATATGCCAGAAGTATGGCGCGAACCGATGCATTCTCGTAATCCGGTCTGCGCTGGCTTCGTGCGAGCGGAAAGTTTCCGCAAGAGCACGAGAGGCCGAACACTGCAATTGCCAGGCTCCGGGGCGCGGAGCGGCGTAGCGTCAGCCATGCGCGGCGCTCGAGGGCATAGCGGATACTATACATATGTGTGCTTTGCTTGACGTTCTCTCGAGCCGAACGCAAATTGTCCCAATATGGCACGCTCGCAGCAACTTAGATTGGTGAAGCCTGGGCACTTTGATTCGCGGCCATTTTTCAAAAAGGCTGTGAAACCCTATTTTTCAACGAATTTGGGCGCTTTGTTTGAGGGTGATTGCATGAGTATGCTGCCGCTGATAAAGGAAGGGTCGGTCGACACCGTTTTTGCGGATCCGCCATTCAACATTGGAAAAGTTTATCGTAGTAGAACCAATGATAATAGACCTGAACCTCAATATTTGGATTGGTGCAAAGAGTGGATTCGAGAGTGCGTACGCACGTTGAAACCGGGCGGCGCCTTTTTTCTTTACAATCTTCCGAAGTGGAACATTTTGTTCGGCGCCTTTCTCTATGAATTGGGAATGGACTTTAGGCATTGGATAGCGTTGGAAATTAGTGTCTTGTTGCCAATCCAGGGGCGGCTGTACCCAAGCCACTACAGCCTTCTGTATTTCACAAAGGGAAAACCACGAGTCTTCCGGAAGATCCGCACACCGATTGAGTTGTGCCGTCATTGTGGTGGCGAGATCAAGGATTACGGAGGACACCGAAAGGCAATGAATCCGAAGGGCGTAAACCTTAAGGATGTTTGGACCGATGTTCCACCTGTGCGACACGCGAAGTTCAAATCAAAGAATAGAACTGCAAACGCACTGTCCACTAAGATCACAGATCGCGCTATTGAGCTGTCCACTATGCCCGGAGACTTGGTCCTTGATCCTTTCGGTGGCAGCGGAACGACTTATGTATCTTGCGAGTACAAACATCGGCACTGGATCGGCATGGAGATCGACTATGCGGATGATATTGCGGAACGTCTGAAATCGGACGACGTGAAACCGCACAAGAACGGAGACTTCGTAGAAGGATGAGAGCGGCTTGAAAATCGTTCATATTGAGACGCTTCTCAACGTCGGTCCCTTTTCCACTTCCGCGGAATGGGCGCGGCTGAGGGAGAATCTGCTGTCCGAGATTCGGAGGATTGATTGGCCGCCGGGATCAGGAAAATTTACGATTCATCCGCAAAGTGGGAAGCGGCGGGGCGAAGGTAACGGTGTCACTCCTATCAAAGATGGCTTTATTCAAAGACTAATAGCGCAAGGCTGGGACAGGGAACAACCCCTAGACCTTGCTACGAACGTACGGCCGGGGAAGCTGGATGCGGTGAATAGAGTCGGCAACATCATCATAGCCTTGGAATGGGAAACGGGAAACATTTCCTCGAGCCATCGTGCTCTAAACAAAATGGCCTTAGGTATTCTTAAGAAAGCCCTGAACGTGGGAATCTTGGTTGTGCCATCGAGGAACCTTTATCAGTACCTCACTGATCGGGTCGGAAATTTCAATGAGCTCCAACCATATGTCGATTTGTGGAAGGCGCTGAATATTGAAGACGGAATTCTCGAAATTGTCGTTGTTGAGCAAGATAGCGAAAGCGTAGACGTGCCGCGCATTCCGAAGGGTACTGACGGACGTTCTCTTCAATAGTCCGTCTCCCAACCCGGCACATGGTGCAGACGTTACGCTGACGGAAATTGCGAGCGTAGCTGACCTGCCCCCCTGAAAGGGGTCCAACAGGACTGAGAAAATCCTCTTGTACCGGAGCGTGAAAGGGAACAAGAGGTTTAAGATGAAAAGGAAACGCTTCACGGAGCCCCAGATTCACGGGGTTTTGAAGGAAATGGAATCGGGCGTGACGATGACCGATGTCTGTCGCAAGCACGGGATCTCGGAGCAAACCGTCTATCGCTGGAGGGCGAAGTACGGAGGCATGGAGCTGAGCGACCTGCGTCACATGAAGGAGCTAGAGCACGAGAACTCGGAACTCAAGCGTCTCGTCGCGAACCAGGCTCTCGAGATTCAGGCGACGAGGGCCGTTCTAAAAAAGCTGTGAGCCGGACGCGGAGACGATGGGCCGTGGACCAGCTCAAGAAGCACGGGCTCACCGAGCGCCATGCCTGCCGTGTCTTGCAGGCAGGCCGGTCCGCATACCGGCGCAAACCGAAAGAGAAAAACGACGAGGACCTCAGACGCCGGCTGCGGCAGGCACAACAGCCCAATGAACGATGGTCGATGGATTTCATGAGCGATACCCTGTATGACGCAACCGTGTTCCGGCTGCTGAATGTTATCGACGACTGCACCCGCGAAGCCCTCGCAATGGAGCCGGACTTCTCTCTGCCGGGGATCCGGGTCATCAGGGAGCTTGAAAGATTAATCGAGTTCCGCGGTCGGCCGGGTCAGATTGTTGTCGATAATGGACCGGAATTCATCTGCAAAGCGATGCAAAGCTGGGCGACCGATCACCGTATTGATCTCCACTTCATCGAGAAGGGGAAGCCGACTCAGAACGCTTTCATCGAGAGCTTCAACGGAAGGGTGCGCGACGAACTGCTCAACAGCAACTGGTTCAGGAACATCCGAGAAGTTCGCCGAACCGTCGAAAGTTGGCGTAAACAGTACAACACGGAGCGCCCCCACAGCTCATTGAAGTACATGACCCCGGAGGAATTTGCTTTACAACAACATATGGCCTCATAGGCAAAATCTAACAGACACTCTGGTATCCACGCGGGGGGCAGGTCACTGCTCTTCACGCGGAATGGCATGTCACGTATTTAAGTAGCCGAAGTTGCGCGCAACGCAATCTGTCCGTAGCGCGGCGCGGTGCGCGCGGCTCTAATAATCAAAAATCCGCACGCGCCCGCGCGAAACAAGCAGGCGAACAAAGTGAGCCGTTTGTTGAGAGTGTCAGTACCGAGCACCGGAGGCGAACGAAGTGCAGCGAAGGCGCGGAGCGGGGATCGAGAGTTGAGTCTGTCGATGTACCCGCCAATCTGAAACTGACCCGGTCGCCAGCTCTATTCAAAACGCATGGGCATCGTGGAGCCCGTGTTTGCGAACATTACCTTCCAGAAAGGGCTCAATCGTTTCACGCTGCGTGGTCAACAAAAAGTAAACGCCCAATGGCTGCTCTATTGCATGGTCCACAACATCGAAAAGATCGCCAACGCTGCTGATCTCCGGCGTTTGTGATCGCGCAATCCGTGCGCCCGGGCCGCCATTCGCGCACCGCCCTGCGAAAAACGTCGAATCGGCTGGCTTCGATCCAAAAAGTTCGCCTCGATCTGTCCGAAGGGGCAGGCGAGGACAGGCAGCTTCAAATTCTGTACTTATTCGTCAGTCTGGTTGTATGAAGTGCTACCGCGGTGTCGTTAAATTGCTTTTTTAAATATGAGCAACTTGAACGTCATTGCTTCAGCTTTCATTCCGAATAATCCTGCAAAGCAACCAGGATTTTGAACGGAAGAAATCTGATCCGCTTGAACAAGTTCCCACCCATCTTTTGCAGATTCATTGATTATATTTTGATAAGCAATTACAGCTGCACCATGCGGGTCCTTTCCAGCCTTTCCTGTATCGAGTACAGTCGGAACGGGAACGCATTTGTAGTTAAACTGTGCCATTGTTTTCTCCTTTTGTCTTATGGGCAATCTTGACCGCCATTAGGATATCGACATCTGAATAGTCGATTTATTCCTAATGAAATACCTTTTATAGAACCATATTTGTGAATTGCCATAATCATATAGTTTGAGCAAGTTGGCTCAAATCTGCAAGATTGCCTAATCCTTATAGGGGCAATTTTTTGATATAATTCTATCAATGTACATAAAACCTTTTGAACTGCCTTACCTCCTTTGTTCATGAACTAAAAACCCCGCAGCATTTCATGCAATGATATGCATACACGACGTTCGCCGGCGGCGAATGTGCCCGAGTGGCGGCGCCGTGCGCGCCTTTGCAATTTACCAAAATTGCGCGCACCGGCGCGAGCGGAACAAATGAAATGTTTCCGCGAGAGCAACGAGTGGCCGAGGACGTGCCGAAAGGCACGCCGCAGCGTGTATGTGAAGTTCTACGAAGGACCGGCTTAACGATCCAGGGGCGCTATTTTAAAAGTAACGGTTAAGGCACCTCTATTGTTTTGCTGGTCTTTATCGTTAATGGTGCACTCAATGAGGCCCGTCCCGTGAATGTCTGAATTGCCGACTGTAAAGAATGTCTGCTGGCCCGTTACGCGACAGAGCAAGGCGCCATGGTTGAAACTGCGGTCGATGCGATAATCACCATGACGCGATGGATTCGCTGAAACTCCCGTTCCGTCGAATTGATAACCATCATTGGTCATGGACCAGTTCCCCTCTGTCGTGACTTCAACTGTGACACCGCCCTGAATGGGCGCCTGGACCTGCTGCCAACCCTGATTCGCCGTTACCGCGTGCGTGTATGTGGACGATCGCTCCGGGTAGTCGTTGTATAGCTGCACTACATTGCCGGTTAACGGGACTATGGCGGTGGCCACCGAAACCACTTTGCCGCCATCAAGCGACACTAGCCGCGCATCGACTCGGATACTTGACTCGCGCTTCTGTAGGGTACCCAGAAGTATGTAATCGACCCCGGTGAGTTGCACAGAACGAAGCGTGTTAGGGTCCATGAGGCCTGTTTGGTACAAGTTGGATTCCTTGAGCAACTCCTCGATTCGCAGGCGTTCGACCAGGTCGAAAGTTTCTGGAGCGAACATCTCGTTTTGCAGAGCGTTCCCCAATAAAACGCCAAGCTTTGGTACGACCGAACGATACTCGGCATTCGGCGTTATTAAGTCTGTCCGGGCAAATGAGGCGATACCTATGGTTTTCTTCTCCGAGGAGCGATAGTTTTCCAAAAGAGTGAGCTTGAGTTGTCGCGCAGCCACGTCAACGGCCTCCTCATTTGGAATTCGCACAGGCGATGCGCGACATATGGAAAAAATACTCATGAGGACTACCAGTAAGAATCTCGAACGCATTGTTTGCCTCCCTTCATTAATCAAAGATCTTGATAAGATCGCATGCCGGCCTTTTGCATAACGAAAGAGGGTAACCGAAGTCGTGAGCGAAGCGAACGATTTGCCCGAAGGCCCGCTCCGGCGCGCGCCATTTATTCTGCCGTAAGGCGGCGCGTGTCCGGACGTAGCCCAAAAAGGCGAAGCCGTTTGGGCGGAGAGGGCCGAGCGGCCGAGCCCGAGCCTGTCGAGGGCGCAGCGGTTACCCGGAAGTTATGCGAACGTGCCGCCCTATATTTCAAAGAGGTTTGGTTGACGCCGTGGATATTTTTCGTCTTCGATAACATCGAAGACGCTTCTGATATCTTCATTGCCCGGTTGGTTCAGAAAAATCCGGAATGAATCGTGTTGCGTTTCTGCACTTCCATCACGAGCTACAAAATCGAGGACCTTTTGCGTGACAATGCCCTGCACTCGCCGAAAGAGTGTGACTGCTTCCGGCAGGTCGATTTTCACGAGCCGAAATTCCTTGAGGAGCCGGTAGGCAAAAAAATGGGCCAATGGCGAGAGATGGAATAATCTGGCATCCGGAGAGAGATCGTCCAAAGGTGCTTGCGGAGCGTCATCCCTGCGTTGAAGGACGTGGCGTTTGTGGAAATAGTAAAATTCAAAGGAAAAAATCTTCCTATAAATGATATTACGCGGCAAATTGTTGGCGAACCGGTAGTAAAATACGTACCGAATGTATTCGGTGTACGCTCCGGCGAGCGCAGCATCAAGCGGGCCGACTGAAACAAGCTCCGAAAAAGGGTACCCCAATGCTTCGACGTGACGAGACCATTGATTCATCAGCGCATGGAAGATCTCAACACGGTATCCCACAACGATCTTGAGGTTTCGCTGGATTTCAGCGCTATTGTCCTCGAGGATCTTGTCGATTTTGTCGCGCGCGAGAAAGTAATCCCGAACCTTCCGGGTCAGTTCAGTGTCCAAATCACTTTCCCAGAAGTTGCTTTATGGATTGCTCCTTTGCATTCTCTGCAATCATTGCATCAAATTCGGCATCGGGTTCAAGGAGAAGAAACGGATTATATCGAGGAGCCTCGTTTTTCTCTTCGGCAAAGACTTTCTCAATGGCTTTCTGAACTGCGACGGGATCGAAATCAGGGATCAAAGGCATAGACACCTACTTATATGCTATACACGCGACAAGTCTCCATTTAGGGGACATAATTCTTTACATCATTGTCGGAGAAGCACACTTTTTGCAATCTCAAAATTTTGACAAGACAAATGCTGGGGAAAGCACCAAGGGCGGCATTTCGCGTAACGTATTTAGTTCCCCGAAGTTGCGCGAAGCGCAATTTGTCCGCAACACGGCGCGGTGCGCGCGCTTCTAGTATTCCTAAATCCGCGCGCACCCGCGCGAAGCAAAAAGGCGAACGTGTGAGCCGTTTGCTGAGAGTGTCAGGACCGAGCACCGGAGCGAAACGCAGTGTAGCGAAGGCGCGGAGCGGGGAACGGAAGTTATACGCCGTTGGCTGCGGTGAGTTTTTCAAGAAACGCAAACGCATCCATCTCCTCGAATTGCACATTGGAATTGAAAAAGATGCTACGAATTCTCTCCTTGCGTGAATCAGGAATCGACGGGTCCACGATTGTGACCTGACGCGCAGCGCCGAAGGAAAGAGGTTTCCGCTGGCTCTCGCGAAACATACGTTCTGCGGTGATATCGGACTCAGGAAAAGAATAACCAATTATGTAAGTGGACTTAGAGGCAGTCAGTCTTTGTGTAGCTCGGTACCAGATATCAGTGATAAGAGGATCTTCGAATCGTTTTCCGTAGATGGGCGGAACAATATAAGTGGAATAGTGGAATCGACTCGAAGATTTCGCGTCGAGATAGCGAGTTACTTCAATTGGATCCAATGGTCGCTTGTTTCCTCCTGGATCGTACGGAAAATCGAGGAATACATTCTGAGGGATCCCGGGATAAGGGAGGTGCGGAGTGCCCCAGTTAAATGATCCGTGTAGCTTTAGAACCTGAACATTGCTCTTCTTGTAAAACTTGGTTAGCAATGGCTGAAGCGATGAATTAGGGATAAAGTGGGGAGGAAAATCCAATGTCGGACCGTAGCCAGTTGCTGGAAACCAATGATCTGTGCTGTGAAGCTCGTTATCGACTATAAGATCATAATTGAATGTGATCACGTAAGCGTTGTTGAAAATTAGATGATTGATACATTTGCGTAGTCGATCGCGATTCTGGCCGGTAGCTTTTGAAAAAACATTTCGGTCGGCAAGCACGGACTTCAGAATGGAGATGAGAGACCCGAATAAAGTTCGAAATTGGCCGACGTCTTCACCTTCAATTGGTAGGGGCGTATTGACGAGGAACGTTGCTACTACCTCGAAGTTGACGTCATCAAATGTTCCATTGAAGTATTCGTGAATATAGCTCTGAAGGTGCTCTTTGTAGGAGTCGGATTGAAAAAGACCTCGAGTTTCTGCGATCCTTAGGAGATCCTTCGTAAGAGGTAGGTCTGGATTGAATGAATGAGAAAATCCGGCACCTAAAACAAAAGTTAACATAACAAAATCACCGCAGCCAATGGCGTATAACGTTCTAGCTACGCGACGTTGCCGCAAAGCGGCAATGTGCCAGAAGGCCGTCGCGGCAGGCGCCCTGCCATATTCCAGAATTGCGCCTGTCCGCGCGAGCGAAGCGAGAGGCCGAGGGCCGAG